>CAYHGO010000019.1:0-8746 GCA_964356215.1 uncultured Candidatus Saccharibacteria bacterium
CGCAGGATGCGCCAGGTGACGCCGACTGCCGTAAGATTGTGCACATAGTCCCCCATTACGACGACGGTGTAGTAGACGGCATAATCCAGCGTGACTGCCGCTACGCCGACCAGCCAGGCGAAGAGCGACATGATTCTGCTCATGATGCCGTTGTAGGCCTCGTCGGTAGAGGTTTTGTTTTCTATGACGGTCCTCTGGGTGGCTGAGTCAATATTGATAACAGTGCCTACAGACGGTGTGCAGGTTAGGCCACCGCTGTCATCGCTTACGCATGTACCGGTTCCTCCATATGATGGCGTGCAAGACTGTCCTTCGGCGGTGCAATCGGCGGCATGCGCGGCGGGCGCGGCGCCCACCGCGCTGAAAACGAGCGCGAGAGCGACAAACAGCGTGAAGAGGAAACGCTGCATATCAATCTCCAGTAGCCGAGCCCTCCGATGCTGTCGCCGAGGACACGACACAAGCCGACTTAAGCGCCGCTGCATTCGTGCTTAGTAAACTCATCCGGTCTATGAGCGTCCCGCCCGCGACATTCAAGGACCCTGCCGGTATCGCCGCCGCCATATTGAAGGCCTGCGTCTCCTGTTCCACATTCGCGACATCTCGAGTCGTCGGCGCCATGGTTTGGAGCTGCTGCATGTCGTCCAGCGCATACGAGCTTTCTCCCGATGTGAGCTCGCTCTGGACCTTCTGGACCATTGCGGAGGCCGTCGCCGCAGTCACCGCGGCGGCATCGGCCTGTACCAGCACCGGAGCAACTGTAACGGTAATCGCCGAGCGGGCGGCGGCGGCATTCTCCGGGGAGCCGTTCTTCGCGCAGAAGTCCGCGAGCTCCGCGAGCGTCGTGGACGCGGCATTCGCCGCCGTGCGGATAGTCCCCCAGGCCGACTGATACTGCGCGATGCTGGTTGTCATATCGGCGCCGGAGGACGGAAGCGCCGCGGCGTTTTGCAGAATTGTGGACTGGGTAACGCCCAGGTTGCCCGGCGAGCTTTGGAACCGCGCGAGCCGCGAGGTGGGGTCCGCGCCGGAGGGCTCCCCGGTGCCGAGGAGGCCGCCGGTAGCGGAGCTAAGCGAAGAGTTGCCGAGAATCTCCGCCGCGAAGTTCACCGTCTGCATGACGGTGGCGACATTCTTCAGGATGCCGGTGATTTCGGGGCCGACATTGCCCATGCGGGTGATGATGTCCTGCTGGCCGCCGAGCACCTTGTTCAAGGTGGAGACGATGACCGAACCCGGCGTCCTGATGACACCCGGATTACCGTTACTATCGGTGCAGGCGTCCCCCGGATTGACTCCCTCCATTGCCGTGCCGTCATCATATCCGACCGTGCTGTCAGACGCGCCGCACCACGAGGCAAACCCTTGCCCCCACCCGAGTTCCGCGAGCCGCGCGCCGGTCGCGCCGCCCACGCCCGGGCCGATGAGCGAATTAAGCTGTTCCTGCGCGTTCTGGCGGAAGATATAGGGGTTGTTCTCCGTCCGCGTCGTGAGCGCGAACCATGCGGCGATGCCGCCCTGCGACCAGTTCCCGGCAAGAAAGCCCGGCCGATACGAGGGCGTGGAGGCCGCGAGCGTGTTCATGTTCGTGGCCCAGAAGCCGGCAAGCGATGTTTGAGAAAGGTAATCCTTGCGCAACGACGAAACGATGGAGCGGGCGAAGGGCGAGTTGGAGTTGCGCCCAAACTGGTCAAAGAATGCAAGCGCCCTCGCATCGCTGACGGTCTGCAGGGACTTCTGCACATCGGTGACGAACTGCGGGATGCCCGTGCCGTTCGCCTTGCCGATGACGAATTGGATGACGCTCGCAGTGAGCATCTTCATCAGATTCCCCGAGAGGACGAAGGCGAGCGGCTGAAGGACGTGGGTATTTATCTGTTGGGCGATATCCGCGACCATGCTGGTGTAGCTGTGGACCGCCGTGAGCGTGCTCTTGATGGCGGTGATGGTGCTTTCGATGGAGGTCTTTATATGAGAAGGAAACGAAATATCACCCACGACAGTGACTGGTATTGCGTATGCTCTCTGGGGAGCAATGAGGAGCGCTGAAGGCGCAACGAGAGAGACAACGAGGAGTATCGCGACAATGGTACTCAATGAACGTGTGTTCATAGCTTTTTAGCGGCCGCTTGCTCACTTACGAGGTCCGCGATGAGATTCACGAACGAAGCGCCCGGCTCTCCGGCCGGAAGCGAAATGCCGGCCTGCATGTAGACCTTGCCGATATTGATGAATGCCGTCCCGAGCGCGCCGGTCGCCTGCGGGTACTGCTCCAGCGCGAGGATGGTCGCTAAGACATCGGTATTGACGCGGGTGAAGTCGGTCGCGATCTGGCTCACGCGCATCAGAGAGTTCAAGAGCAGAAGATGGTCAGCGGCGAGTTCTTTCGGCGCCGGAAGCACCGCGAGACCTACGGCGGAGTCGCGATAGGCCTTCGCGATGGACGCGATGTGCGTAAGCGCCGTATCGTCGCCTTCCACCGCATACTTCAAGTAATTGAGCTCGCTCGTGGTCGCGTTACTCGTATTCTTCAGCAATATCGCTTCCGCCTTCACCGCGTAGTCCGCAAGCGCCTCCGGGCCCGAACCCGCGATGATGATGTCCTTCGCGGATTTGAAATCCGGAGCGGCGGTAATGATTTCGGCGAGCGAGTTCAAGGCCCGGCTCGCGATATCCTGCATATCGGCCTCGGAGAGATTCGCGCCGCCCTTCTCCTGCTTCGCCGCCAGGTAAAGCGTGAAGAAATTCTCCGCGAAGGCGGCAGTGAGGGTTCCATCGGCGGGCGGCGCGGGGAGCGAAGGGTCGTCAAAAAGAGCGGTAGCGGGAGAGGATGTTATTACCGTAACGTCAGCTATCGCTTTGGGCACGATGAGTCCACGAGCGACGGCCTCCCCGTCGGTCATGCCGAGCTTAAAGGTGTCAGTCATGCTCGGCGAAGTGCCGTAGAGCGCCTCCTCCCAGTCGGGGAGGCCGTCGCCGTCGGAATCCTTCTTCGCGATGGCCGCGAGAAGCGCCGATTCTTCAGACGCGAGCGCCGCGGGAGGCGCTTCAACGCTCTTCGCGAGGACATACGCGCCGATAACGAATCCGACCGAGAAGAGCGTCGCCCCAATCACGCGCCAATGTCGTAGAATCTGCCTCATGGTATATAAGGAGTATACCAACGGGACGCCCCGAAGTTGTTCTTATCTACAGAGTGCGAGCCAAGTTGCGAGCGGGAGATCTTCGGCCCGTGCGCCTTCTGCTAAAACCGCCAAAGGCGGTTCGCCCGACGCGCCGCCCTGCGGCGCGTTTAGGGAGAATCCTGCTTCGGTGAGGTTCTTGCGCACATACTTGCGCTTGTGCGCGAAGCCGGCATGCAAAAGGGCGAAAAATCTTTCTTCTTCTTTTTTTGCGGCGAAATTTTCCCGTGAAATACCGCGAACGGAGAGCACGGCGGAATCTACTTTCGGCGCTGGCTTAAAGGCGCCGCGCGGGACCGTGAACTCGTATTTCGGCGTGCCGTAGGCCTTTACCGAAAGCGAGAGAATGCTTTCTTTACCCCGAGCGGAGTTGAGGGGCTTTTTTTTACGAGCAACGACTCTCTCGGCAACTTCTTTCTGCACCAAGAGCGTCATTGAGCTCGGCTGACGCTCCGCGGTGAGGAACAGCCGGAAAATTTCTCCGGTCAGGTAATACGGAATGTTCGCCACTATGTGGTATCCCCATTTTTGAACGGTCGTATGAAAATAGGGACAGTTGCGGATGTCGCCATACATGAGCTCGAGGCGTTTACTCTTTAGTTCGTTTACAAAGTCAGTTTGCAATTTTTCAAAAAGCTCCTTGTCCACTTCCACGGCAATAACTTTTTTAACAACTTTGAGTAACTCACGGGTGAGTATCCCCCTTCCGGGGCCGACTTCAAGCACCGTCGCATCTTTCGGGAGTTGTGCGGTCTTCACGATGCGCTCCGCGATGCGCGCATGCATCAGGAAATGCTGCCCGAGCGATTTCCGCGCTTTATTCAATTTTTCGGAGAATTTCACTTCAAAACTATACACCTAAACCGCTTTCCACAGATACCTGAAGACGCGATTGACTCCCGCATACGCTGCCGCTATACTTGGGGTATCGACTGATACGGAAGTACGCAAGGAATGGCTTATATACTTCAGTATGTAAGCCATTCTTGTATTCAGGCAGACCCTCCGGATTCCCTGTTCACCTATCACCTTTCCCCAACAATTTCTCATACTCGGACTCGCGGCCGTTCTCGGAGCCGCGGTGTTCGCACCGAACGCGGCGGACGCTTTCTGGCCTTTTTCTGCGAATGCAGACGCGGCGGCGAATGCGTTTATCCCAAGCGCATCCACGCCGGTCTTAATCGCGTCGGTCAACCGGAATCCGAGCGCGAGTGCGCCCGTCGCGCTCGCCACTTCAGGTAATGTTGCGCTTATCTCCTATGGCGGTCCGGCCGGCACCGCTACTGCGATTCAAGAGGCAACGCCTTCCGATAAGATTTCGGTCTACGTCGTGCGCTCCGGCGACACGCTCTCCGAGATTGCGGATATGTTCAACGTCTCGGTGAACACCATCGTTTGGGCGAATGATTTGAAGAGTGTGAGAGATGTTCATCCGGGCGATACGCTCATCATCCTGCCTATTTCGGGCGTAGAACATACGGTCGTGAAGGGCGATACGTTAAAGTTGCTCGCGAAGAAGTACGGCGCGGACGCTGATGAGATAGCGACCTTCAATGGCTTGGACCAGGCGCCGCTTGTAGTCGGTACGCGCCTTATTATTCCCGGCGGAGAACTTTCTCCGGCCGCGCCTGCAACACCGAGCGCCATCGGCCGCGATACCTTCACGTCGGTCTATCGCGGCGGAAGTGGGATTTTCCTGCCCGGTTATTTCGGCAATCCGGTTCCGGGCGCCATCATCACCCAGAGAATCCACGGCTGGAACGGTGTTGACCTCGGCGCGGCGCGCGGCACGCCGGTATATGCCGCCGCCGCCGGCATCATCATCATCGCGCGCGCTAACGGCGCATGGAATGGCGGGTACGGCAACTACATCGTCATCACGCACGACAACGCCTCGCAGACGCTCTATTCGCACCTGCAAAGCGCGGTCGTCGGCTTCGGCCAGACGGTGGCGAAGGGACAACTCATCGGCTATGTCGGCACCACCGGCCGCGTTACCGGCGCGCATCTCCACTTTGAAGTGCGCGGCGCGGCTAATCCGCTCCGCCTGTGCCGCGTCGGTGCCGTCTGCTACGCGCAATAACTTTACAGAAAGCCCACGCGGTGCCTGAGGCGCCGCGTTTCTCTTTTAATTATTCAAACCCGAAGAGGCCGCGGGGGCGGTATTGGAGCGCTTCGTGGACAAAGGAGGGCGTAACGGAGTCGGCTCCGGCGAGGTCGGCGATGGTGCGCGCCACGCGCATCGTGCGGTGGTAGGAGCGCGGCGAGAGGTTGAGTCGCGCGGCTGATTGCGTAAGCGTCTCCTTTGCCGCTTCCGTAAATCCGCTTTTCTCATCCAACTCGCGGCCGGTTAAGGCGGCGTTTGTCATGTTCTTCTTCCCCGTTCGCTTCGCGGAGAGCGCGCGGGCCGCGACCACGCGCTCGCGGACTCGCGCGGACGGTTCGCCTGTTGCAAGCTTCGCGAGCGTGTCGTGCGGAACGAGCGGCACCTCTATCCAGAGGTCCAGGCGGTCTACGATGGGCCGGCTGATGCGGCGCGCCTGCTTGGCCGCGGCGCGTAGCGCCACGCGCGCATCGTCAGAGAGCGTATCCGCCGGATTCATCGCGGCGACTATCATGCAGTCAGCCGGAAAGGTGACGCTCGCACGCGCGCGCGAGACGGTGACCACGCGGTCTTCAAGCGGCTGGCGGAGCGCCTCCAGCGTGCGCGAGTCAAATTCTGGAAACTCATCCAAAAAGAGGACACCCTTATGCGCGAGCGTTACTTCGCCCGCCTTCGGGAAGGCGCCGCCGCCCACTATGGCGACATGCGAGATGGAATGATGCGGCGAGCGGAAAGGCGGCCAGTGCACCGCCTCTCCATCGGCGAGGAGACCGGCGGTAGAGTGGATTGCCGTTACTTCCAGCATGTCGTCATCGGTCAAGGGCGGGAGGATTCCGGCGAGCGCGCGGGCGAGCATCGTCTTGCCGGTCCCCGGCGGGCCATAAAAGACGATGTTGTGGCGGCCGGCGGCGGCTATCTCCAGCGCGCGCTTCGCGCTCTCCTGTCCTTTCACGTCGGCGAGGTCCAGCGCGGGCGGCGGAGACGGCGCATGCCGGTCGCGCAGAATCTGCGGCAAGAGTTTCTCCCCTTTCAAGTGCTCCAATAATTCCAACAATGTCTTCGGCGCGTACACCGCAACGCCTTCAGCGAGCTTGGCCTCATGCGCGTTTTTCGGCGGCACAAAGATGGTCTTGACTCCGCGACGCTTCGCGGCAAGCACTTGAGGCAGGACGCCGCGCACGTTCCGAATCGTCCCGTCAAGCGCGAGCTCGCCGGCGAACAGCATCGCCTCGGAAAGCGCCGATAGCTCGCCTGCGGCGATAAGGTACGCAAGCGCAAGCGCGAGGTCGTAATGCGACCCTTCTTTCTTTAAGTCTGCCGGCGAGAGCGAGAGGACGATGCGCTTGTTCTGCTGTTTAGGCGACTTATAGCCGGAGTGACGTATTGCCGCCGAGAGCCGATCGCGCGCCTCTTCCACCGCCTTGTCGGCGAGGCCGACGATGGCGAAGGCGTGGAGCCCGCGCGTGAGGTCGGCTTCTACGCTGACCAGCTCCGCCGCCGAGCCAATGGGCTGGGCGGCGAGTGTTTTTGCGTACCCGCTTTTACGCACGATGTGCTTAACGGAAGCGGAAGCGCGAACTGGGGTGGACTTCGGTTTCACCTCCGCCATAGACTACAAATGCTTCATGCAGGTCGTCGCCGCCGAATCGGCTTCCAGTCGTTCGGTTTCTATCGAACCGCCGCAGACCTCGCATTTCCCATACGCCTCCTCCCCTATCCGCTTGAGTGCGGCGAGGACAGTGTCGTAACGCGCCTCTAGGTCGGCAAGGATGGCGGCGTTGCTTTCGCGGCTCATAACGACATCGGCCTGGTCGGCAAGATCCGGCTCCATGCCTGTTTCTGTGGGCACGGCCTCCCAGTCACCGGGCACCGCGGGATTCTTGCGGCCCACGCTTTCCATTTCTGATTCCAGTTTTGCTTTTTCCGTCTCCAGTTTCTTCTTAAAGTATTCAATCCTCATGCCGACATGATAGCAGATAAAGGATTATTGCGTACGCGAGGTCGCGAGGCGCCGCAGTATCTCGGTAAAGGCAACTTCGTCCCGCGCGATGACGAGTGTCATCTGGTTCCAATAGCCGTACAAGAGAACGGAGCGGCCTTGGGCATCGCGATACACGCGCACATCGTGATTGGCGATGGCCGCATCAAGAAATGCGGGCGCTGCTACACGAATGGACGAGACCGGAGCGGTCGCCGCCGTTGAAGTCGTCGCCGTTGAAGCAGCCGGCGCCGAGTATGGGGGAAAGAGTTTCGCGAAGTCGCGCGGCATAGTCGGTTCCCACGCGAGCATGCCGGCGAACGTATCGCCATACGACGCAACAGAAAGTATGAAGAAAGGACTCTGCGCGCCGTTTACATTTATAACGCCCGCCATGCTTTTGGCATCAGTGAGATTGCGTAGGAAGATGTTTGGCGCCGGCAGCTGCAGCGCGGAAAAAACGCTCGCATCGGAAGTCGCCGTTTCAAAGAAGAGAAGCCGGACCGTACTCTCCTTAAGCGGATGCGCAGTCAGCTGTTCAACTTGCTCCACCAATGTCATTCCTGCGCCAGAAACGCGTTCACGCTCATCTACGAATACCGGCGCAAAAGGTGTCGGCGTAAGCACAACTGGTACAGATGCCGCGAGGTACCGCGTGTAGGCGACATACGTTCCGTAGCCGGCGGCGGCGAGCAGTAAGACGCCTGCGGCGCTGTAGAACACACTGCCCCATGACAGCCGCTTCGGCGGCGCCTCTACGATGAAAGGAGCCGCGTCTTGTTCGGCCGCGAGTACGGTGGCGGTGGAGGCCTGCATCTTTTTCATCCGGTCAGAGAAATCGCCCGCGTAGGTCTGGAGCGGTATCGGTTTGGGCGCTTCAGCAGGAGGCGAGGACGGCTCTTTCTTAAGCGGCGCTAAGTTTGGCGTAATGCCCTTGTGCACCATCTCCATGTCGCCCGCGAACGTGCGGATGTATTTCTTAGGAGCATCCATACACACAATTCTAACAGGCGCTAGGCCCTGACGGGAATTAGGAAAACCAGACCCTAACGCCTACCGGCTAGTTATAGTGAACTTGCGCGGGTCGTCGCACATGTCGGTGAAGGCGTGCGCCGCCTCTTTTAATTTAGACGATGAGGACTTGCCGAAGGAGATGACCTCCACCTGACACCCTTCGTTCATATCCAAATACTGGATGAGCGGGATGAAGTCGCCGTCCCCGGTCGCGAGCACGACGGTGTCCAGCTTCGGCGCGAGCTTCACTGCGTCAATCGCAAGCCCAACGTCCCAGTCGGCCTTCTTCGCTCCGTCGGCGAAGACCTGAAGGTCCTTTACCTTCGTTTCAATGCCCATCTTGGTGAGCGCCTCAAAGAAATTCTTTTCCTCGCCGGTCTCCGTGGAGATGACGTAGGCGATGGCGCGCACCAGCGTGCGGCCGCCCACCGCCTCTTCAAGGACTTTGGCGAAAGATCGGAAGAGCGT
>CAYHGO010000020.1:0-7868 GCA_964356215.1 uncultured Candidatus Saccharibacteria bacterium
CGTGAAGTCGGTTACCGTAACGGTGAATCCAACCGTCGCCACCACCCCGAGCGCGGCTATCACGGCAAGCACGCTCACGGCTACCGCTAATACGTCCACTACGGTGTCCGGCACGGCGTCCGGCCTAGCCAACATTAAGGTTAAATACACCAACTCAACCGGAGGGACCGTAACCAGCGTCAGTATCCCGGTAACGAACGGCGTATGGACGTATATATATCCGGCTGGATTCTCCAGAGGAAGCTACCAGATCGCCGTACTCAATGCCGCAACCAGCCTTGCACTGACCACCGGGTGGCTTACGGTGACACCTCTCTCGACGACCACAGCACCGACAATTACGGTATTGTCGCCGAACGGAGGGGAGAATTACAAAGCTGGAGATATCCTACCTATTCGTTGGAATACCACTAACTTTGGTTCTTTGACGGTATGGCTAACCTTGGCAGACAGATACGGGACTTCTGTACCGGGTGGAAAATTAAATGCGGCTAATATCCCTAACAACGGTAATTATTCGTGGACCATCCAGAGCGATATTATTCCAGCAGGAACCTCCGGCACATTTAAGATTGTAGCCAGTTCCTTTGACAATGGTCCTTCTGCTTCAGATCTAAGTGACTCGTACTTCACCATTGCACCAGTTACCACCCTCGCGCCGACCATCTCCTACATTCAATCATCACAAACTGCCGACATAAGAACGGTTTATGTAGGTGAATACCGCACCATTACTGGCACCGGCCTTAGCGGAACAGTTACCGTTAAGATTGGAGGACAATCAGTTACCGCTACCTCTGACAAGGACACCGCAACGACGTTTCTTGTCCCATCATTACCAGCAGGTTATACAGACGTTTCTGTCGTAAATTCTGCGGGACAGACTAGTAACGCTTATAGAGTGCTAGTTGTAGTTCCAGCTACCCCCGCGCCGACCATCAATGCTTTCACCGCATCCCCAGCCCAGATAACCGCCGGCCAACGGGTCTACCTCTCATGGTCAACGTCCTATACTAATTCCAGTTGCGGAATTAGCGATACCTTGGGGATGTTGAGTCATACGGTTATCAATAACAGCAACCAGGATTACTCATATACCCCAAGTTCTTCCACTACTTACACGCTCGCTTGCACGGGGGGCACGAATACGGTTTACAAGACCGTTCCTGTTACCGTAACCCAAACGACCGCCACCCCCGCGCCGACGGTCACCTCAGTAACCATCATGTCGATAGCCACCAATCAAGAATTAGTGCCTTCCAATCAAGTAACTGTTGGTACTGCTGTCTATGTTTATGTCCGTGGAACAAACCTACTGGAAACCGCAAAAATCGATTTCTACAACGCAAACAATCAGCTCTTAGGAAGTATTGTTAACGATGGCACAGTATCGAATATTGCAGTAGCATCCGCCTCGTCATTGCGGTTTCCTATCGCTGGGTCGTCTATCTACAACTTGATAACCGGCGCTTCACAGTTTCGTGTTGTTACTGCATCGGGCGGATCAAGCAATGCGGTACCGTTTACGATTACAACTCCGACCACCCCCGCACCGACGCTCGACTTCACGATAAACGGCGGCTTGTCAGCGACCGTGGACCCAGCCAACTTCAGCTCCGGATGGATGGCTCTGAAATGGACTTCGACGTACGCCACGTCCTGCACTGCTTCAGGCGGATGGACGGGAGTTAAACTCCTCAATAACTCAACAGGCGAAAGCAAATATGTGAGCGCAGCGACGACCTTCACGCTCACCTGCACCGGTGCGGGCGGGAGTGCGACGAAGAGTGTGAATGTGGTTGTTTCTCCAACCGCGTATAATTACAACCAGAGTCAAACCGCGAGTGTCCTCAACGCTCTCTTCAGCGCAAAAAACGCGTTAAGCGGAAACGGAGCGACATTCGGCTACGAGTGGAACAATGACCTTCAATTCGGTTCGTTCAACATCGCCGACGTCGGCGCGCTCCAGATCGCCTTGACCAAGGAAGGGGTATTTAACGGAGAGGTTACCGGCGGGTTCTACAACCAAACCTACGGCGCGGTACAGGCATTCCAGGCAAAGTACGGCATTCCTGCGACCGGCTTCGTGGGCCCCCAGACGCGCGCGAAGCTCAATTCGCTCTTCGCAAAATAAACCGCGCAGATACAATCCCACGCGCCTCTGAAGGCGCGGCGGGTTGACATTATACACAGTCTTGTGTATCATATTTTAGGGTAAAAAGCGGCCAGAAACGGCCATTCATTTTGTGTTTCTCAGGTCAGGAGGGAAAATGAACAAGATCTTTTCGGTAGTGTTATTCGCCGTTGTGTTGCTCGTGCCCGGCTTGTCCGCGGCGCAAACGTACGTGACCCAGGAAGTAAAGGTTTCCAACGGATGGAATTTGCACGGGGCAGTCACGGGAACTCCCCTGTTCCCGTGGCCGACGTTCGGAAACCTCGTTGATAACGACCCCACAAACGGGGTGTGGTGGAACATTGGCGGACTGACCGAGAACATCGTCTCGGTCTGGAAATGGAACGCCGAAGCGTACAAATGGGAGTTCTATTCCCCGCGTCTCGATTCGACCACCATGGCGGGTTATGCCCAGAATCACGGCATCGGCGTTCTCTCCGTGATAAATCCAGGAGAAGGTTTCTGGATACTATCCAAAGGAGAGACCTGGATGTATCAATCCGGGTATCTCGCCGATGACTTGATTACCACATGGGGATTGGGCGGCGGGGTCAAAAACGGCTGGAACCTCCTTGCAGTGCCGGTTGGCATGACCGTAGAGGAGTTCGCCGGTCTTTTTGACCAAAATCCGCCGGCTCCAGGAGTCATTCCAGGCGTGGACAAGATCATGAGCGTCTGGGGATGGGATTCGGCCGCGGGAAAATGGAAATTCTATTCCCCGCAAATGCTCCAATACTACGAGCCCTGGTACATGGACCGGTTCATCGCCGAGAAGGGCTACACGCACTTCACGGAGCCGCTACAGCAGGGCGAGGCGGTCTGGGTCTATTACCAGATGTACGGCGGAAAAGGATAGCGGCCGTTGTGGGCCGAAGAGCAGGGAACCCCCCTGCTTTTTTTATTACTTGCGCGCGCTTCCCTTCCCGTGGTATTCTAGGAAACACAAATGGAGGCACTCGTATCGGCATTGCCGTACGCGGAAATTATCCTCTCCATACTCCTCATCGTCGGCATCGTGCTCCAGCGGCGCGGCGCGACTCTCGGAGGGGCTTTCGGAGGCGACAACTTCGCGTCAACGTTCTATAAGCGCAGAGGCGCCGAGAAATTCCTATTCAATGCGACGGTCGGCATCGCGGTGCTTCTCGTCCTCGCCGCAATAGCGAATTTTCTCCTCGTCGGCTAAAGCCATGGACACCGGACGTTCTCGCGAACGCTATGAGTTTTGGCGCGAGCGGCTGACGCGCGTAGAGCAGGTGTCGGCGTTTGAACGCCTGCAAGAACGCGTTCGCGCGTTCTCGCCGGGCGACCGCGTATTGTTTTATCTGCTCGCGGCTCTGCTCGTCATCGCCTCCCTCTCAGGGCTCTATGCGCTAGAGCAGTCGCTCCTCTCGGTCGTGCCGGCCTACGGCGGGTCGCTCATTGAGGGCGAAATCGGGAGCCCGCAGTTCATCAATCCCCTGCTCGCCATCAGCGACGCCGACCGCGACCTCTCCGCGCTTGTCCACGCAGGGCTCATGGGCCTCTCGGGGTCGGGCGAGCTCGTACCGGTACTTGCGGAGCGCTATGAAATGAGTCCGGACGGCAGGACTTATACTTTCACTCTGCGCGAGAATGCGAAATTCTCGGACGGCACGCCGGTCTCGGCCGCAGATGTCGTCTTCACGGTGCGCAAGGCGCAGGACCCGGGCCTTAAGAGTCCCGAATACGCGAACTGGTCGGGCGTCGGCGTTGCCGCCGAGGACGCACGCACCGTGCGCTTTACGCTCGGCAAGCCGTATGCTCCCTTCCTCGGACTTACCACTCTCGGCATCCTGCCGTCGCGGCTCTGGCAAAATCTCTCCAACGAAGAGTTCCCTTTCTCCACGCTGGAGACGAGCCCGGTGGGCGCCGGCCCCTTCAAGGTCGTGGACATCTCGCGCGACGCCTCCGGACTCATCCGGAGCGTTTCGCTCGCCGCAAATCCTGACTTCGTGTCCGGCCGGCCGTATCTTGACGGCATCCGCTTCAACTTCTACCCGCGCGCCGAAGACCTCACGAATGCGCTCAAGAGCGGCGCGGTGGAGAGCGCTTACGGCGTTTCGGCGCGCGAGGCGCTGACCGCTCCATACACGCGCGTCTTCGGCGTATTCTTTAATCCGAACGAGAAGCAGGTGTACGCGCGCGCTGAGGTGCGCAAGGCGCTTTCATTTGCGCTTGACCGTGAACATATCGTGGATACGGTGCTCGGCGGCCATGCGACCGCGATTATGGGACCGGTGCCGCCCGGCGACAGTGTGGAGCAAGTGCCGGTTCCTCGTCCGGAAGACCGGACGCGAGCGGCGGCGGACGTGCTTATGAAGAGTGGCTGGACATACGACAGCGCCGCTCGCATCTGGAAAGCGCTTACCGGAGGCGGGTCCGCCTCCGGCGGAAAGCAGACGCTTGGAAGCGTCACATTGCGCACCTCCAACGTGCCGGAATTGAAAAATGTCGCGAGCGCGGTGAAGCGGGACTGGGAGCGGCTTGGTATCAGTGTGGACATTGAACTGTATGAACCGGGCGACCTCTCGCAGAATGTCATCCGTCCGCGTAAATATGAAGCGCTCCTCTACGGCATGGTCGTCGGCCGCGACCAGGACCTCTACGCCTTCTGGGCTTCGCAGGAACGTAATGACCCGGGCCTCAATATCGCGTTGTATGCGAACAAGGCCGTGGATGCTCTTTTAGAAGAGATGCGCAGTTCCACCGATCCGGCAACGCGCAAGGCGGATTTACAAAAGATAGAGAACCTTATCGCCGCGGATTACCCGGCCGCATTCTTGTATGCGCCACACTTCACCTACGCGGTGCCCCCCGGCTTGCAGGGCGTAGAACTCCCGCAGATTATCACCCCCGCAGACCGTTTCGCGACCGCCGCCTCGTGGTATCGCGCCACCGACGCCGTCTGGCCGTTTTTAGTGAATAGAAAAAAATAGTAACGTAACTTTCTTGATATGAACTCCACTTTAGCGCCAGCACCTGCACCTGTTCCGGGACGACCGCATCCTGTACGAAGGCCGCGGCATTTTGAGCATGGGCGCCGTCCGAGCGGCCGCGGCGAGGGCCATGGACCGCGGCTGGGGGGCGCCTCGCACCGCATTCGGCGCATCCTGCGCCGGCCGGCCGTTCTGCCTTCTCGCGCCAACCGCGTCGCCGAATATTATCCGGAGCCGGCGGGCCCGACTACGGTCCGCATCATCCCCTTGGGGGGCGTGGAAGAAGTCGGCCGCAACATGATTGCGGTAGAGGTGGGAGCGACCGGCGATATCATTGTCTTTGACGCGGGCTTCCAGTTCGTCTCCGAAGAAGCGTCCCCGGGCGTGGACTATATCCTCCCGAACACCAGGTACCTTGAAAAGAACGCCGCCCGCGTGAAAGGCGTCATCATCACGCACGGCCACTTGGACCACATCGGCGGCATCCCCTTCGTCATGCCGCGCTTCGGCACGCCGCCCATTTATACCCAGGTCTTGACGTCCATTATGATAGAGCGGCGCCAGGAAGAATATCCTGACGTGCCGAAGTCGGAAATGAGAACGGTGGAAACCGGCCAGTCGGTCGTTATCGGAAGCACGCGGGTGAAATTCTTCCCCGTCACGCATTCCATCCCTGATTCCATGGGCGTGTCTATAGAAACGCCGCAGGGCAATGTCGTCGTCACCGGCGACTTGAAGCTTGACCACGACAACGGCGTCCCCGCCGAACACGAAGTGAAGACCTGGGGACAGATCGGCAAAGACAAGAACATATTCTTCATCGCCGATTCAACCAACGCCGAGAAAGACGGTTTTTCCATTCCCGAGAAGCGCGTCGTGGATACCCTGGAGGACATTATTAAAACGGTTTCCGGTCGCCTCATCATCGGCACCTTTGCATCGCAATTTGAGCGCATGATTTGCATCATGGAAGCCGCGGAAAAGTTCGGTAAAAAGATTGTTACGGAAGGCCGTTCTATACGCACCAATCTTGAAATCGCGGAGAAGACCGGTCTTCTTAGGATACAAAAGGAGTCCATCATTCCCGCGCAGGACATCGGCAACTATCCGCCTGACAAGATCGTCATCCTCTCCACCGGCGCGCAGGGCGAGGAATTCGCCGCGCTGATGCGCATCGCGACCCGCCAGCATAAATACATTACGCTCAACGAGCGTGATACCATCGTGCTCTCCTCCTCCGTCATCCCGGGCAACGAAATAGCGGTACAAAAGCTTAAAGACAACCTCTACCGTCACGGCGTCACGCTCATCCACTATCGCTCTTCAGACGTTCACTCCACCGGTCACGGCAACACCGGCGAGCTTGTCTGGATTAATAAGCAGGTGCGTCCGAGATTTTTCATGCCCGGCTACGGCTACCACTCCATGCTCCGCTGTCATGCGAAAGCGGTTGAGCAGTCCGGCTTCCCGCGCGAAAACATCGTCATCCCGGACAACGGCATGGTCATAGACATCATAGACGGCGAACGCCTTCACATTCACAAGCAGAAGGTGCCTGCGGCGCCCATGGTCGTGGACGGCTTCACCATCGGCGACATCCAGGAGGTCGTCATCCGCGACCGTCAGTCGCTCGCCAAGGACGGCATGTTCGTCATCATCGCGAGCGTAAATATGAAGACCGGCAAGCTCCGGAAGTCGCCCGACATCATCAGCCGCGGCTTCATTTACTTGCGCGAGTCGCAGAATCTCCTTAACGAAGCGCGCATTCTCATCAAAAAGACCGTAGAGGATTCCACGCGCAACATGAATCCGATAGACCTGGACTATGTGAAAAACAATCTCACGGACGTGGTGGCCGGCTTCCTCTTCGCGCGCACGAACAAGGCCCCTATGGTCATTCCCGTTCTCATAGGAATGTAAAAATAGCAATAAGTAGCAAGGTGTAAGCAGTAAGCAACCCCCGTGGCGCTTCGCGCCGCGGGGGTTGCTTTTTATCGAGTCAAGTGTATTCTCTCCAAAGATGAACTGCACTGAGGAATTTTCCTCATGAATAACCTGTGGGAGAGATGCAATGAAATCTGCCATCCGGAAACACGCGGTTTTGAAGGTTGAGAGAATTGCCGGCGAGAAGGTCTTTGCGCTTGGTAAATTGCGTATCGACCAGCTTAGTCCGTACGATTTTTTGCCGATAGGAACACGAACATGGTCGGCGTCGTTCAGGGTTTATCGGCACAATACACTTTTCGACAACGGAAAGGTCCGAGAGTACGGAACCCACGGAGCATCACACCGCATCTTTGGGCTGACCAAATTCAAAACGATTAAACGAGACGCCTATGGTGAGGTCATCTACGGTAATTTACTAGCTCCCTGGTTCGATGAAGAGGACGAACTCCGTCTTAACATCACGGCTAGGGAGCTTCGCAAGAACATTCTCGAAAACTGGCGTTATCAGGTTCAGAAGTTGCCGAGATATGCGCGCAGAATGAAACGCGCGGATGAATCACTCGACAAACTTCTTGCCAAGGGCGGGGGGCTGAATAACACCAAAGCTGGTATCCGCGCATTCAATCGAGCGTATCGTGTTGCCTTCGGAAAAATCGATGCCCAGGTAAGAAAAGAACTGGTGCCGAAGGTAATCCACTGGAAATACCCACACCACTAACCGTTCGTCGATGGACCTGGAATGGACCACGCGGCGGGCCAGCGGCGCGCCGCGTTTTTTGTATGGTATACTTGTT
>CAYHGO010000021.1:0-7172 GCA_964356215.1 uncultured Candidatus Saccharibacteria bacterium
CCGATAAGCGTCAGTTCTCCGCTCTCCACATACGGCAATAAGAAATCCTGCTGGCTTTTATTAAATCTGTGTATCTCATCCAAGAACGAGACCCTAGGTTTAAGGTGTAAGGTTGAAGGTGTAAGTGAATTACCTTGCCCCTTACCACTTGCACCTAACACCTTGCGAATATCATCCTTCCCTGCCGATACCGCCGAGAGTTCAAAGAGTTCTGCGTCCAGAGCGCGCGCATAAATGCGCGCGATAGTCGTCTTCCCAGTCCCCGGCGGGCCCCAGAGGATGAACGAGAACTTATGTTTCTTTTCTATCGCAACGCGCAAGGGCTTATCGGGGCCGACTAAATGTTCCTGCCCGACGACCTCGTCAAGCGTCGTCGGCCGTATCCTCGCAGCGAGCGGTTCCATCAGCCTATGGTACTCCTCCTGAAAATTTTGTGCAGTATTCTTGAATTAGTCCGAAGGCATTTCGCCGCCGCAGGCGGCGCATCCAGCGAAAATTCGTGAAGGCAGCGGCTTGTATTGAGCACGAAGTTGAAATGTGAGGAAAACTAGATGATATAGTATCTAAATGAACTCAATTAATAGGTTCCTGTACATCTCCTACCTCATATTAGCTTTTGTTTGGTTTATTGTTGGCGGTTTCTCTTTCATATTCTTGTGGTCCGGCTACCATAAAAACGTATGGACTGCATCTCTAGGAATAATGATAGGATTGGGTATTTTACTTTTTAGTTATATTCATAAAAACGTTTCGGATAGTACTCTTGAAACATTCAATGGAAAATCACTAATTATTAGCTCAGTTATTAACGCGGTAATTTTAGCTTTATGTGAGTTTCTTCTTTTACTCTATGTTGCACTCGGTGTTGAATGTGGCGAGTGCGCAGGGGGATTTGCCCTCTATTTCTTGATTGGCCCTCTCGCTATTGTATTTTCATTTATTACAATACTTCTAACAATAACTTTGCATCTTAATAAAAGAATCTCATTTTGGATATTCTTTTTAATTATCATTTCCATTATTTTTCTTTACACAATGACAATGACACTAATATAAGGTTTTAGTGCGGGCGGCGGGAGTCGAACCCGCGCTGATTGCTTGGAAGGCAACCGTCATAGCCGTTAGACCACGCCCGCTTTTTGAATTCCTAGTGAAACCGCCTCATTCCAGAGTTGAATTTTCCGGAAGAAGAGAACCCCATATTCCTTTCTACCTCTGCTCTGAACAGTCAGTTGCACCGTGCCAAAAGGAAGCTTACGTCGTTTTTTCGCTTTCTTATCAATACGTGTGTCAACCTGATGCTTTTGGAATTGGGATACTGGAATGCTAGTGGTACGAGACCAAAATTGCAAACTTTGTTTCACGTCGCTGTCTGGATATAAATACATACGGAGCCTAAATTGTTTTTTCTCCACGCCAAGCATTTTAAACCAATAAATGGTGGCCTTGATGATATGAGGATCAGAATTTATCATACGGATTTGACTATTCGTTTTGCACCCCTCCCCCAAATAGAGTGCTAAACCAAACATGAAAAGGTCTCTTCGACTTATCTTTCCGATATCTTCGGCTGCTATTTTGCGTATTTCCTGAATTGACCTCTGTCTTAACTCAGCTCGACGGGCGCTGGCTGCAGCTCGTGCTTTTCCGAATGCCGTTACCGTTTCTTTATTTGGAGAATAAGGCACTTCTGTGAGCCATCCACTCAGAGTGCTCTTTGCAAGTCCTGTTTGAGACGAAATGTATTTATAAGAATACCCATCTTTTCTTAGCGCCAAAGCTTTCTCGCGTATAGATAGATTATGCATATATAGATTATATATCTGTACAGTATATATACACTAGTTCGATATCCACACCTCTAGAAAGATACTGTCTTTTGAAAGGATTCTGCGCTAGCCTTTGAACATGCCGCGCTTCTCTCCATATTTAGGCATCGTGACCGCCATCGTTTTGGGCGTCATTTTCGCCGCCGCCTCTGGCAGCGTCACGGTCGAGCGTGCCCCGGCTCCACAAGCCACAACATCGTCCTCAACCGTCTTTGTCGTGCCGACCATCACCCTGCCGCCGCTCGTGTTTCCAGATCTTGAATTACCGACTGAAAAGAGTACGGTCGTAGACGCTCCTGCGACCCCAAAGCCGGTACCGGTTTCCACTTCAATTACTGTCACTCCCGTCCCCGCCCCGCCGCCCCAACTTGACAGCGTCGCGCTGGATGCTTCCGCCTCGGCGCTACGCGCCGCGCTCGTGAACATTATGTGTTACGCGCCTTCGGGTAGCGGTTTGCACTCCACGAGCGGTAGCGGCGTTTTCGTAGACCCGAAGGGTATCATCCTTACCAACGCGCACGTCGCGCTCCACTTCCTGCTCGCGGACCGCGGCGTCTCCTGCACTATCCGTTCAGGCAATCCTGCTATAGACCGCTACAAGGCCGAGCTCATGTATCTGTCGTCTGCGTGGATTGATGCAAATGCGGACATTCTCACCGAGACGGCGCCGAGCGGGACCGGAGAATACGATTTCGCCTTTCTCGCAGTGACTAAAAGCGCAAATGGCAGTACGCTCCCTGATGTGTTTCCTTCAATACCGCTTGCAATACTGCCGTCCGTCTCCGACACGCCGGTTGTCATCGCCTCCTACGGAGCCCAGTTCCTGCAGATGAACCAGATACAGTCAACGCTCTACCCTACCGTCGTGTTCGGTTCAGTGAAGGACGTTTTTACCTTTACGCTGAACACCATTGACGTGCTCGCGCTCGGCGGCTCGGCCGCCGCGCAGGAAGGCTCCTCGGGCGGCGGCGTCGCCGACGCCTCCGGTGCGCTCGTTGGCACCATCACGACAAGCACGACAGAGGGCACGACCGACACGCGCTCGCTGGATGCCATCTCCACTTCCTACATCCGCGCCGCCTACGCGAGCGAGACCGGTCAGGCGTTGGACCTTCTTCTTGAAAAGTCGCCGGCCCAAGCCGCCGCCGACTTTGCGCCCCAGATATCTACACTAGAATCTATCCTAACCGCGCATCTGCCCTAATCATCGGGCCGCCGGGAATTGAACCCGGTCAACATCCTCCCAAAGGATGCGTACTACCGTCATACGCCGGCCCGTTTCTAGCACTTTACACTATTTGCGGCAGGTAGCAGACCTTCGCCATGCCGTCGTAGCGGCGGAGCCAGACGAGCATACCGTCCACCTCCCACTCCCCCTCCCATTTGTTCTCAAGGACATACCACTCTCCTGTTCGCGCGACCTTCCGTATCTTCGCTTCGTGCAGGTTGAGCGACGGGGCATACTCGTCATTCGGGTCATTTTCATCGGGGAACCGGTCAGTGAGGATAGTCTTCACTTCAACGAAATGCAAAGTATCTTCCTTCTCGGCTACTATGTCCAATTCGCCGGTCTTCTTGGTCACGTTGCGGTCGCGGATGGAGAAGCCGTGCCGTTTGAGGTACTCGGCGGCCACTTTTTCGCCTATTGCGCCTACTTCTTTGCGACTAAGAAAAGATGCGTCCACGGCCTTTAGAAATATGGCTCATTCTCTCACTATTTCATAGACTAATGAAAAAGTCATTTGTCCTTTATCCCCAGTGTTAACACCTTTATCCACTTAAACAAGTTTCCACAGATGCTTTTGTGTATACAATGAAATGATGTCACTAATTCCAGAAAAACGAAGAGAATATATGCGAAATTATTTCAAAAATCGTAAGAAATCCCTGAAAGAAAGGGGTCTTTGTCAAAATTGTGAGAAGCTACCGGCGGCTCCAAAAAGGTCCTGTTGTCAGCAATGTTTAGATAATAAAAAGCTCTGTACAAAATTTGGTAAGTCAGAGCCTTATAGGCAACTGTACAGTGAATTATTTGAGATGCAGGGTGGTAGATGCGGTATTTGCAGGAAATACATGGAACGACCGATTTTGGATCATGACCATGAAACCATGGAAATACGTGGATTATTGTGTAGCAATTGTAATATCGGACTCGGGCAATTTAAAGATAGCCCCGAGATACTCGCGTCAGCTCTGAACTACGCAAAAAATAATGGAGGAATAGGAATAAAAGTTAAAAGACATGGCTAGCAGATAGAAATGTCTATAAATGTGCGGGTATGGAGAATCGAACTCCAGCTATCTGATTGGCAACCAGATGTTCTACCATTAAACTATACCCGCCATGCGCGACATCATACCATGTCGCTCGCTTGTTTTTTACTTCCTTACTATTTGCTAATTTCTTATCGGCCGGTCATTCACGGCCGTTGTGGTGGACGGCAGGCGAGGCTCGAATCTGTATGTGCTTGCCCCAAGCCCTCCGTGCGCGCACAAATCCCCGCCGTTTTTAGGAGATATTATAAAACAGCGTGGATTGCTCCCGCACACAATCTTATGTCAGAAATTGCAGACTGTTGGTACACCCCAATCGCCGGTATTACCAGGCAAAGTGCCAGCCCTACAGCGACTGTTAGTCGCCTCTATATAGATCAACATGTCGTAGCCGTTCGGTTGGACGCCGCTCGTCGCCCCGTTGGCATAATAGTGGTCGCCATCGGCAACAAGGATTGCTGGCATACTCGGGATATACTTCGGAACAAGCTTGCCAACGAGCGTTGCGTCACTCAGCAACACATCGCCATTACTACTACCGTTGGAGGTCGGATAGCCGTTGTTGTCATTGTAGTAAAGTTCCATGGCCGTCTCAAGCGACTTTACATTCGAGATACGCGCGGCGTCCCGACCCTTGGTACGTGCCGTGTTCAATGAAGCAAGCACAACGGAAGAAAGTATCCCAATTATGGCGATGACGACGAGTAATTCGATGAGCGTGAAGCCGCGCGAAATAAGATTGTTATGGATTTTAAGTTTCATAATTCTCCCTGGTATGTTTTTTCTATGGGAACGCCTGTGATTGAAGGTACTGGCGGTTTTGAGTTGCTTCCGCCGGAAAATAACATAAACAGCGAAATAATAATCACCACTGCCACAAATCCAATCAGAACATAATTTGCTTGCTTTTCGTCTTTGACGAGTCCGCCGGAATATTTAATAACCCACCCTACGATTTTCGGCGTTGGCGTTTGGAAAGACCGAGCAGGGTATTGGGGCTCCTCACCTTCAAACACTATTTTTGGCGGCTCATTCTGGTCCATAACTGCTTTTATTGTACCACTATCACCACCTAAGTTCTGTATTAGTGCCTCGGCCAGGATTCGAACCCGGAACGGCTGATCCGAAGTCAGCAGTGATATCCATTTCACCACCGAGGCGATATTTGAATAGTACGACACTCCTCATAAAAAACCAGCGATATTGTGCTACGATTCGTAAGTAAATGGAATACTGCATTCCCAAAGAGGTCTCCGCTATCTCCACAGCCCTGCGAGTGGCCGGCCATGAGGCGTATCTGGTGGGCGGATGCGTCCGCGACCTCATTCTCGGCCTAGAACCGAAGGATTGGGACATTACCACTAATGCGTCCCCGGAACAGATTCAAGCTTTATTTCCAGACTCTTTTTACGAAAACGACTACGGCACGGTCGGTGTGAAGACCGGTTCAGAAGACGCGCGTCTCGCCATCATTGAAGTGACTCCTTATCGCACCGAATCCAATTACTCCGACAAGCGCCGACCGGATAAAGTGGAGTTCGGCATTTCCCTTCTTGAAGATTTGGCGCGGCGCGACTTCACTGTGAACGCAATCGCGCTAGATGAGTCTAAAGGACAAATCGTAGACCCCTACGATGGCCAAAAGGACATAAAGGACAAAATAGTACGGGCCGTCGGCAATGCACAGAAGCGTTTTAACGAAGACGCGTTGCGCATGCTCCGCGCGGTTCGTCTGGTAGCCGAACTTGAATTCGGCATAGACGGCGATACGGCGGCGGCAATAAGCAAAAATAGCGAGCATTTGAGCTATGTTTCGCGTGAAAGGATTCGGGACGAATTCTCAAGAATTCTGAATTCAGAGAGGCCAATGAACGCGTTCGTTCTCGCCCAACAACTCGGAATTCTTAAATTTATCGCGCCGGATCTCATCCGTGGCATCGGCGTGGAACAGAATCAGGCGCATTCGTACGATGTCTTTGAACACAATCTTCGCACGATGCAACACGCGACCGATAAGGAATGGGGTTTTGACATTCGTCTCGCCGGTCTCTATCACGACATATCTAAACCAGAAACTAGACGCTGGTCTGATGAGAAGAATGATTGGACCTTCCATGGCCATGAGGTAGTTGGTTCACGTGTAACAAAAAAGGCCCTTGAAGACTTGCACCTCCCCCGCGAAATGATTGAAAAAGTCGTCAAACTGGTCCGTTGGCATATGTTCTTTTCTGACCCTGAACAAATTACGCTTTCTGCCGTACGCCGGATGATTACTAATGTTGGCGAGAAGAATATCTGGGACCTGCTTAATCTACGCATCTGCGACCGCATAGGGACAGGCAGGCCAAAGGAACAGCCATTCCGTTTTCGTAAGTACAAGGCGATGGTGGAGCAGGCGCTTCGCGACCCTATTTCGGTAACGATGCTTAAGATAGACGGTAATCGGATAATGGAGCTGTTCCACGTGAAAGCAGGGCCGGTAATCGGCTGGACACTCAACGCTCTCCTAGAGGAAGTGCTAGATAATGCAGATTTAAATACAGTAGAATATCTAGATAAACGCACTACTGAATTGCTCCAGCTTCCAGAAGCCAATCTCCAGGCTCTAGGTGAAGCAGGGAAGTCGCGTAGGGAATCCGCAGAAGATGAGGAAATAAAGCACATAATGGAGAAGCATCACGTCTACTAGTGTCTAAAGGGTTCACGTGTAACAGTATTCCTTCGCCGGCAAGCCAAAAAATGGTCGCGCTCCGGGCCGCTAGGCCAAGTCTAACTACCATTTTTCGCCATGCCGACTCCGGAAACAACAAAGCCACCCAAGTGGTGGCCGATGGCGTAAAAGGAGCAGGGGCGTAAAATTGGTGCCTCCGGCCCGAGAAATGAGGGTGGCTTTTGTTTTTTTGAGCGCTTTCACGTGGAACACCTAGCCGAAGGGCTTGTATCGCGAATCGTCGCGGAGCGTGGGCAGGAACTCTCGCCGATAGCACTCTGACGCCGATGTAAAGATCAAGAAGGAACATCCCGTCCTCTATGCATGATATTAGACTAAAGGACATTGTAAAGGACACC
>CAYHGO010000022.1:0-6294 GCA_964356215.1 uncultured Candidatus Saccharibacteria bacterium
AGCTCGAGCGGCACTACCCGTCCTTTCTTAAAGAAAGGGCGGGACACGGCCTTGCACGGGGGTAAGGATTTGGTCGTTGCACTCCTGCCTTCCGACAGGATTATTCCCGAAGGAACCCTCTGCCTCTCGGCTTCGGCGTCACTGTGGTCACCTCTCATCTCGCGATGTATGGGCGTTACCCATTACCCGTCTGCACACCCTTGCGGACGGCCCGTGTTCGGACTTTCCTCCAGCAGAGCAACTCCCAACAGCCAACAGCCAACTCGCAACGAAATACGAATGCATTTCGTTGTTTGTTAGAGGCTGGATGTTGGAAGCTACTACGCCAGTAGTCGCCTAGCCCGGTCCAAAAGCATTATACCACATTTTTATTGTAAAGGAGCGGGCTTGGACGAAATCCCCGATAAGGTATACTGGGCGGCATTACCACTGATAATTTCAACAAGATTCACACTATGCCTCCGTACCAACCAACAGTGCCGCGCCGCCGTTCGCTTGAAACCGTCGGAGCCGCCGCTCTTTTCCTTACATTCGTCGCCGCGATATTCGTATTCATCCCGTCTGTGTCGGTTCCGTTCATGGCGACCAAGTCCTTCATGCTTGCCGCCGGAGCGCTCGTCACGCTCGCGTTCTTTATCCTTGCGCGTCTGTCGCGCGGCAGTATCATTTTTCCCCCCTTGACGCTTGTCGGCGCACTCTGGCTCCCGGCGATTGCCTATGCGCTTTCTACGGCATTTTCGGGCGTGCCGTTCACGAATGCGTTTTGGGGAATGGCGCTTGAACCGGACACGCTCGGCTTCATGCTCGCCTCCGCGGCGCTTGGAACGCTCGCCGCGCTCATACTGCGGCGCTCCGAACATCTCCGCTCTTTCCTGCAGGTCGGCGCATGGGCATTTAGCGTCCTTGTCGCGCTTCAACTTGCCGTCATTGTCATTGGACAATCCGCACCGGACATCGTCTCGCCATCCTTCTCCATCATCGGCTCCATAGGCAACCTCGCCATCCTTCTGGGGCTCGGCGTCATCGGCGTCCTCGTCGCTCTTCGCGAGATGGAACTCTCCGCGCGCTCGCGGCGCGCGCTCGCGGCCGCCGGCATCGGCGCGCTCGTTCTCCTCGCCATCGCCAACAATTCGCTTGTCTGGATACTGCTCGCGCTCGTCTCGCTCGGTTTTTTCGTGGAATCAGTGATGCGGCGCCGAGGGCAGGGAACAGATGCCGAATTGAATGATGTAGACATCATAGACGAGGAGCCGCTCCCCGAGGAGGAAGGCAGCCGTTCGCTCATCCTGCCGCTCGCCGTGCTCGCGGTATCGTTGTTCTTCCTCATCGGCGACACGCTCGGCGGGGCGCTGGCGAACTCCTTTGGCGTGAATGAGGTCAATGTCCGTCCGTCGTGGCAGTCCACCTTCTTGGTTGCGAACAAGGCGCTTGCTACCGCCCCGGTCTTTGGCACCGGTCCGGGCACGTTCGGCATAGAATGGTTGAAATATCGTGATGCATCCCTTAATTCCACCGTCTTCTGGAACCTTGACTTCACGTCGGGCATCGGCTTCATCCCGACCTCGTTCGTAACGACCGGCATCGTCGGAATCGTCGCCTGGACGGCCTTCTTGGCGTTCTTCATCGTACTCGGCTTGCGCATGCTTATTCTGCGCGCGCCGCAGGACGGATACGTCCGCTCCGTCGCCATGCTCTCGTTTCTTGCCTCGCTCTACCTCTTCACGCTTGCGGTCTTTGATCTGCCGAACACGCTCGTTCTCGCGCTCGCGTTCGCCTTTACCGGACTTTTCATTTCCACGATGCGTTTTAGCGGGCAGGGCCGCCAGTGGGGCATCCTCTTTGCAAGGAGCCCCCGCATCGGCTTCGTCATCGTGTTCTCATTGACCATTCTTCTTCTCGGGTCGGTCGCCGCCGCGTATACCTTGGTGGGACGTTACATTGCCGTGGTCAAATTCGCTTCGGCGAATGCCGCCGCCGCTTCCGGCGATTTCGCTGCGGCCGATAAAGCGATAGAGACCTCCCTCTCCTTCGCGCCCTCCGCCGCCGCCTACCAGCTTGGGGCGAGCATTGCGCGGACGCGCCTCAATGAAATAGCGGCTTCTTCCGCAATGCCGCCGGCCGAGGCGCAGAAAGCGTTCCAGGAAACGCTCTCTTTCGGCATCAACGCGGCCTTGACCGCGACGAATCTTTCTCCTTCCGACTATCAAAATTGGCTTGCGCTCGGAAACCTGTATGCGCAGGCGGTGCCGCTCGGCGTTGATGGAGCGTATGAGAGCGCCAAAACTGCATATGAGAAGGCGCGGATGCTGAATCCGACGAATCCGCAGATACCGTTTATCATCGCCCAGCTCAATATCGCGAACAAGAACATCAAAGCGGCTATAGATGACATTAAAGCGGCCATCGCGCTCAAGCAGGATTACACGGCCGCCATCTTTCTCCTCTCACAGCTGGAAGTGCAGGACGGCAATGTGCAGGACGCCCTCGTGTCCGCCCTCGCCGCCGCTTACTTCCAACCCAACGACCCGAACATCCTCTTCCAGGTCGGCATCCTTTACGCCGCGCAGAATGACTTCGCAAACGCCGCATTGGCGCTCGCCGCCGCAGTCGCAGCGAACCCGCAATTCGCGAATGCGCGCTACTTCCTCTCGGCGGTGTACCAGAAGCAGGGTGATAGTGCGAGCGCGCTCAAGGAGATGGAGGCGATAGCCGCAATGTCGGAGGAGAACGCACAAGCGGTCGCCTCCCAGCTTGCAGACCTCAAGGCGGGCCGGAATCCGTTCCCGGCCGACCTCCTTTCGGTCTCTTCAACCCCCGTTAAACAATAAATTTGGTCGTGAGCGGAAGTAGAGTACTATAAAGCAATGGTTCGCTGGATTTTTGAGCGCATCACGGCGCCGGTACGCGGCCTGCATCAGGCCGCGTATCTGCTTGCGGCGCTAACCCTCGCATCGCAGGCCTTAGCCCTCCTGCGCGACCGTACCTTTGCGCACACCTTTGGAGCTGGAGAGGAATTAGACCTTTATTATGCGGCTTTCCGCGTTCCCGACCTCGTTTTCGCGCTGGTCGCCTCGCTCGTCTCCGCTTACGTGCTCATCCCGCGCCTTACCGGCATGGATAGGGAAACGACACGGCGGCTCCTCTCTGAATCGGCAACCTTCCTCTTCGGCGCTGGCGGACTTATCTGTATAGGACTCGCCGTCTTCATGCCGCAATTTCTCGGCTTCTTATATCCTGACTTCATCGCGTCTCCCCATCAGACCGAATTCGTGCTCTTGGCGCGATTATTACTCCTCCAACCCATTCTGCTCGGACTTTCCGGCATTTTTGGAAGCGTAACACAGGTGTATCGACGATTTGCGCTCTTTGCGCTCTCGCCGGTCCTCTATAATCTCGGTATCATCTTCGGCACGGTTTTTCTTTATCCTCTCTGGGGCATCATCGGTATCGGCGCCGGCGTTCTCATCGGCGCCATTGCGCATCTTGCTGTCAATATTCCAGTTCTCATCGGCGCGAGGATTGTTCCCCGCTTTACTCTCCCGAGCGTTTCCCGCATGTTGCCCGTCATACGGGACTCCGTACCGCGTTCACTCGCGCTCGGAATAGGTTCGGTTATCGCACTTATCTTAACTGCGCTCGCTTCGCGCCTTGGCGCCGGCTCGGTTTCCGTCTTCACCTTCGCGACCAATCTTGAGGCGGTTCCGTTGGCTCTCATTGGCGCTTCGTATGCCGTTGCGGCGTTTCCGGCGCTTTCCGAAGCGTCAACGCCAGCGCGCCGCGAAGAATTCACCCGTATCCTTTCAGCGAGCGCCCGGCACATCATCCTCTGGTCAATCGTTTCCCTCGGACTTATTGCCGTACTGCGCGCGCATATCGTGCGCGTAATCCTCGGTACTGGCGCTTTTGACTGGGACGCCACGCGTCTCACCGCCGCGCTTCTGGTCATTCTCGCGGTCGGTCTTGTTGCGCAAGGACTCGTACTCCTCTTCTCGCGCGCGCTCTACGCCGTGCGCCAGTCCTGGCGGCCGTTCCTCTATCAGCTCGCCGGCGGCGCGCTCACCGTATTTCTCGCGGCGACATTCCTCTCCATGCCGGAGACGGGATTGCCGGCGTCGCTTGCCGCATGGCTTCGCGTTGGTGACGTGCCGGGAACCGCTATTTTGCTTGTGGCGCTTGCGGCAACTCTCGGTCAGGTATGCCTCGCGTTCCTTTCACTCTTGGCGTTCCGAAACGTTTCTCCCGGCCTTGCGGGTACGCTGGTACGGCCGCTCGCCGACGGCTTGCTCGCCGCGCTTGCCGGCGGTGCGGCCGCATATGCCACCCTCGTCTTAGAGGGCGGCATCGCGCCTTTGACGACGCTCGTTGCCGTTTTTACGGAGGGGCTCATCGCGGGTACCGTGGGCCTTGCCGCCGCGGCGTTCGCGCTTTACTTCGCAGAAAATGAAGAATTCCGCATCGTGACCGGCGCGCTCGGAAAACTTTTGTATCTTCCAGGCAGGCGCTCCGATATTCTCGCTCCTTCCGCGGAAGAACATTCATCCGTGCTCTAAGTTTTTTATGAATCCGGCGCACATTCGCAATTTTTCCATTATTGCCCACGTAGATCACGGGAAGAGCACCCTTGCCGACCGCCTGCTGGAGCGCACGGGGACTATTCCCGCGCGCATGATGCGCGACCAGGTATTGGACCGTATGGACTTGGAGCGGGAGCGCGGCATCACCATCAAGATGCAGCCGGTTCGGATGGTGTACCATCCGAACCGGCAACTCCCAACTGCCAACACAAAACTAACAACGAATTCGAATTCAGTTGTGAGTTTACCGTTGGATGTTGGAAGCCAAGATTCAGAATTTATTCTGAATTTGATAGACACGCCGGGGCATATTGATTTTTCGTATGAGGTGTCGCGCGCGCTTAGGGCGGTGGAGGGGGTTGTGTTGCTTGTGGACTCCACGCAGGGCATACAAGCGCAAACTCTCACAACGCTCGCAATGGCCGAAGCGCAGAAGTGCGTCATCATTCCGGTCGTTTCCAAAATTGATTCTCCCGCCGCTCGTGTGGAAGAAGTAAAGACGGAGCTTATTGAACTTTTGCATATTTCATCGCATGAAGTGCTCGCGGTATCTGGAAAGACGGGAGCGGGTGTGAACGAACTTCTTGAAGAAATCATAGCCCGTATCCCGGCGCCAGTAGCAAGGGGAATCCTTGCTCATGTTGAGCAAGGGTTCCCCTTGCTACACTTGCTACATGAACCGCGCGGGCTCATCTTTGATTTCTCCTACTCTAAACATCGCGGTGTTGTCGTGTATCTGCGCGTCTTTGACGGCACGTTCAAGAAAAAACAGCCGCTTAAATTCCATGCGGCCGGAAAGGAATTTGTCGCTCTGGAGGTCGGCATCTTCGCGCCGGAGGAATGTCCAGCCCTTTCATTAGGGGCTGGAGAGATCGGCTATGTCGTAACAGGCATCAAGGAGCCGGGCATTGTAGCGGTAGGCGATACCATCGGGACCGTCCGTGGGGCGCTTCCGCCCTTGCCGGGCTACGCCGTTCCAAAACCGGTCGTGTGGGCCTCGGTGTATCCGGCGAGCCAGGACGACCTTCCCATCCTTCGCCAATCGCTTCTGCGCCTACGGCTCTCTGACTCTTCGCTCTCGTTTGAAGAAGAGTCATCGGGCGTCTTGGGCAGGGGATTTCGTTGCGGCTTCCTTGGGCTCCTGCATCTGGAAATCGTCACCGAGCGCCTAAAGCGCGAATTCAATCTCTCTTTGATAGTTACAATTCCCACAATCTCGTATGTAGTAACAAAGACAAACGGTTCACGCGAGGTTATCTATACCCCTGCAAAGTTTCCTGAGCACGGAGATATACTGAAAATAGAAGAACCGTGGGCAAAAGTTATCATCATCACTCCGCCGGACTCTCTGAACACTCTCATCCAACTGCTGTATGAGCATGAGGCGAACACGCTCACGACCGAGACCTACCATGACGGCAGAATAGAAATGACTGTAGAGATGCCGCTTCGGGAGCTCATGCGCGGTTTCTTTGACGCGCTGAAGAGCATCTCGTCCGGATACGCATCGCTCTCGTACGAGCTTCTCCCCGAGCGCGCGGCGGATGTCGTGCGGCTGGACGTGCTTGTCGCCGAGGAACCGGTACCGGCGTTCGGGGTCGTGGTCGCCCGCCGTCTTGTGCAGGAAGAAGCGGAGAAGATGGTGGAGAAGCTCTACGGCCTTCTCCCGAAACAGCTCTTCGTCACCAAGATACAGGCGAAGTCAGGCGGACGCATCATC
>CAYHGO010000022.1:6304-7114 GCA_964356215.1 uncultured Candidatus Saccharibacteria bacterium
GCGAACGCTCTCGGCCGCTCGCAAGGACGTTACCGGATACCTTTACGGCGGAGACGTCTCGCGTAAGAACAAGCTCCTAGATAAGCAAAAGCGCGGGAAAAAGAAATTGTTGGAGAGAGGCACCGGCAAAGTGAACATTCCCGAAGAAGTCTTTATGAAAATGGTGCAGGCCTCCGCTGAATAAAGTTAGGACACCCGATGTCCCTATGCATTTGGACATCGGATGTCCTGTATACTGGCTGAATGCGCGCGAGGCAGTTGCGGCGGGGTCTTCTTATCGGCATTCTGCTGTTCGCTGTTTTCTGGCTCCTTTATCTTATTTGGGGGCTTGCAGGCAAGGCGCAGATAGCGGTGAGAGAGGCGCATGAAGTGGAATGGCAGTACCGGGCGCTTGAAGAACGTAAGGCGGCGCTTGCGGCGGATCTCGCGATGCTGGAGACGGCGCGCGGCAGGGAAGCGGCCATTCGGACCGCATTCGGCGTTGCGCGCCCGGGAGAAGAGGTTATCGTGGTTGTGCCGCCCACCCAAGCAGCTACGACAACGACGCCATTCTGGTGGCAAAAGATATTGAATTGGTTTAAGTAGCGGGTATGGTTTAGTGGTAGAATGCGACCTTCCCAAGGTTGAGACCCGGGTTCGATTCCCGGTACCCGCACAAAAATAATGTAACGAACGCAAAACGAAGGGAATTACTTAGTGATTCGTGGCCGATTCCGAGTTACAAGATCGCTATCATTTCTGTGGATAACCACACATGCTATACTCGCCCTATAACTTCAACCATATGAATAAAACCGTCACCATTTATAG
>CAYHGO010000023.1:0-6615 GCA_964356215.1 uncultured Candidatus Saccharibacteria bacterium
GTCGTTCCTCGCCTTCGCCAACAATAGCGACATACATATCGTGGTCAATGCGCGCTTGTTCAATAAGCGAGATCTGATTTTTGTTTCTCGTGAGCTCACCGACGGTGCCAGTGATGCACACGCCGTGAGGGAATGCGTTGCGGATAGATTCCCCCGACTCGAGCACCGGTGGGGTGATGCCGTTGTAGATACGAGCCGTCTTGTGCCCGACAAAGAACATCCTCTGCGCCACGCGCAGGTCGTAGTTGGAGATGACGATTATTTGATGCGACAGCAGAGCAGTAAGCCATGAAAAGAAGTAAATGAGCGCACGGCTGAAAGGATTGCGAATTTCCCAAAACGGCCAGCCGTGGACGGTGAAGACAATCCGCGGTATGCCGGCGAGACGCGCCGCGAGTGCGCCGATCCCTGCGGCCTTGGACGAATTAAGATGCACGACGTCCGGCTTCTCTGTGCTGAAGAGCCGCCACAATTCAAAAAAGCTTTTAACATCGGCCGCGAGCGAGATGTCCCGCTGGAGCGCCGCTATCGGATGCGTCGCTATGCCTGCCGTAGCCAATTTTTCGGCGAGGAGTCCCGGTTGTCCGAACGCGACCTTGACGTCAAATTGGTCCTTCGGCAGGGCGGTGGCGAGGTCGTAGACATACCGCTGGGCGCCGCCCCAGTTGGATTTAGTAATGATGTAGAGGATTTTCTTTTTGGCAGGAAGCATGGAGCAACTGTACAATATATTTTCACGTTATAGTATCCATACGTATGGCTTTTGACCGCCGCGAAACGGCGATTCTGCTTATAGGGGATTTCCTCGTGTTGGTCGCATCTCTTTGGGCCGCGCTTCTTTTACGTAACCTCGCCATCCCCTCGTTCGGTTACTTTGAGCAGAACTTCGTGCCGTTCCTGCCGATGTTTCTGCTTTCGCTCTTCGTCTTCTATATCGCCGGCCTATACGAGAAACAGACGCGGCCTATTCGGCGCGTGATGGGCATACGCATTCTCGGGGCGCAAGCAGCGACGGCTTCTGTTGCCGCTATTCTTTTTTTTATATTGCCGCTTATGATCGCGCCAAAAACAATCCTCGCGCTCTATCTCATCGTGTCGGTCGTGGCCATAAGTTGCTGGCGCTTCTACAGAATGAATAAGGAAATAGCGGAAAGTGATCGCGTGCCGGTTATCTTGGTCGGTTCCGGTCCGGCCTCCGACGAGCTGTATGAAGAGGTTAATAACAATAGCAAGTACATGATTCGGTTTGTCGGCCGGGTTGGCACCATGGATTCATATACTGGAGACGCAATAGCTATGAATGCCGCTGTGCTGTATGAAGAGATTTTTGACCGCGTTCCGCTCGAATATATTGATTCGGGTGCGCTCATGAAATCTCTACCGCAAAGTAGGATATTCTATGACCGAAGTAAACGCGGCTTTGATATTCTGCTTGCACTCATTCTGGTAGTCATCGCGATCCCGTTCATCGCGATTGCCGCGCTTGCTCTCTTTATTGAGAGAGGCGCGCCGTTCATCCGCCCGGAACGCACTGGGAAGGGCGGGCGTCTCATCCGGCTCCTGAAGTTGCGTACGATGCTTTTCAACGATCAGGGTGACCCGGAACTCCAGAAGCAGAATCGCATAACGCCGGTTGGCCGTTTCTTGCGCAAATCACGCATTGACGAATTGCCCCAGCTCTGGAACGTACTCGTCGGCGACCTCTCCTTTATCGGCCCGCGGCCCGAGTTTCCGAAGATTGCAGAAGTGTACGAACGCGAGCTGCCGCAGTACCGTATGCGGCATCTTATTGCCCCGGGCCTCTCCGGTTGGGCGCAAATTCACGACTACGATGCGCCGCGCGGGGGAGCGGATGTGGCGCGTACGCGGCGCAAGCTCTCCTTTGATCTGTACTACCTGAAGTACCGTTCCTTCGGACTGGACCTCGCCATCGCGGCCAAGACGCTCCGCGCGCTTGTTTCATTCTCCGGAACATGATTATTGATGGACGAAAAATGGCGGGAGAAGTGCTCGCGCGCGCGAAGGCGCGCGCGGAAAAGTTGCCGCATTCGCCGCGCGTGTTCGCGATTGTCGCGAACGAAACACCGGTGACAAAATCCTATCTCGCGATTAAACAAAAACGCGCGGCGGATGCTGGCTGCATGCTTGAAGTCTGTCGCGTAGATATGACGGGTATCCAAGATATGATGCGGTCGCACCTAATTGTGGATAGCATCAAAAAAGCTGCTGAAGAGGCGAATGCAATAGTTGTTCAACTTCCGCTTCCTGCTGGCGTTGATACGAAAACCGTGTGCGATGCAATTCCGCTTGAGAAAGATGCCGACGTGCTTTCGTCTGCTGCGCGAAAAAAATTTGAAAGTGGCGACGCTGATGCGCTTCTGCCGCCTGTGGTAGGGGCCGTACGGAAGATTCTTGAATTTGGGAATGTGGAAATAGCGGGGAAGCGGGCGGTCGTTATCGGCGCGGGCTTCTTGGTCGGCTCGCCGGTCGCTTCGTGGCTTATGCGGCAGGGCGCGCAGGTCAACGTTATTGCCGACCCCGCAGAATTTGCGGTAGCAAGGGTTCCCCTTGCTACCGCGGACATTGTGATATCGGGTGTCGGTTCGCCGCATCTCATTAAGCCCGATATGCTTAAAACTGGCGTCGTTCTCATCGACGCCGGCACCTCTGAATCAAACGGCGCGCTCGTCGGCGATGCCGACCCCTCTTGTGCCGCGAAGTGCAGTATTTTTACCCCCGTCCCCGGCGGCGTCGGTCCCCTTGCGGTCGCTTGCCTCTTTGAGAATGTTGTCACCCTCGCGGAGCGTGCAATAGGTAAGTGAATCATCAAAGAAATACATAGGACTGTCCTATGTATTTGTGTGCTAAGATGGGAGGGTATGGAACGAAAGCACGTAATCTCAGAAGGTGAGTACTATCATCTGTACAATCGTGGTGTGGAGAAAAGAAACATTTTTCTCACACAAGAAGATCACAAACGATTTGAACGGCTTTTATACATAGCGAATGGACCGGAGAGTTTTGTCTTTCGCGATATTGAGAGGAAGGATCTAAAGGATATCGATCGTGGAGAACCGCTTGTGGCGATTGCCGCATGGGTACTCATGCCGAACCACTTCCATATCCTCGTGAAAGAAATTACAGAAGGTGGAACAACTATGTTTATGCGGAAACTCTGCACCGGGTACTCATCTTATTTTAATAAACGACACAACCGCGTTGGGCCATTGTTTCAAGGCAGATATAGATCACAGCATGTATCGGAAGATACACACTTAAAATATCTATTTGCATATATACATCTCAATCCGCTTAAATTAATTGAGCCGACATGGAAAGAGAGTGGAAGCATGGATGTGGTTAAGGCAAAGAAATTCATTTCAACATACAAACACTCAAGCTATCTTTCTTACATGGACGCAAATAGGGAAGAAAGTATCCTACTCACAAAAAGTGAATTTCCAGAATATTTTTCAGACAAAAAAGATTTCGAAGATTTCCATTCTGACTTTATTTCGTTTTCAGATATCGATACATAGGACTGTCCTATGTAGTTGGTGTTTGTCTGGTGTAGCGTCGGTCCTCTCGCGGTCGCAAAGCTCTTCGAGAACGCCGTCGCCCTTGCGGAGCGGACAATGAACAAGTGATATAATAAAAATGTAATTCACAATCTGTATGTCACACGAAATGCCAAACACAGAACGAGCGCCTTTGACCGGGGCTATGAAGCCGTTTGGGACCGTGCATGTAAATGGAATGGAGTTAGATATCGGAATGAGTCTTGATGCAAAAAGAGTGATTGCCGTTGCAAATGGAGTAGACTTAACTCTCTTTTTGGTGGTCGACAGAATGAATCCAGAGGGACGGAAATACTTTGAGCTTGTTCCAGATCAACGCAATGCTGAGGTAGCAAAACTATGCAGACAAGACTCTAATTATGCAAGAATCGCTGACTTAATTAGTCAAGAGTTAGCTGGTCAGGAAAGCGTATCGAGTGTGGCAAACAATGGAAGGATTGAAGTACCGCCGGGTCGTTTTGATTCTCCGCAAGGCAACATATAAACAATTCCGCAAGACTTCGCTTTTTTAATAATTCGGCTATAATTCGCCCATGACTCGGTATCGGGTATCTGCGATTATTGCCCTTATCGCGGGGCTTTTGCTTGCATATTTTGTCTGGTCCACACAGGCTGACCCGACGAGTCCTTATCGCTTCAAGCTCGGTTTGGACCTCGCCGGAGGCACAGAACTTGTCTATAAGGCCGATATGAGCGAAACGCCTCCTTCCGAGCGGGACGACGCTCTCTCTGCCCTCCAGGGGGTCATAGAGCGCCGAGTGAATCTCTTCGGCGTTGCCGAACCGCTTGTTCAAACCGAGAGGGCGAGCGCACTTTCTGGTATCACCGAAGACTGGCTCATTGTAGACCTTCCCGGCGTAACTGATATTAATGCAGCGGTCGCCGCTCTCGGAGAGACGCCGACTCTGGAGTTCAGGCTCGTCACCACATCTACAGTTGGCACATCAACAGAAGTTGCCTATACGGCTACGGGTCTTACTGGCAGATATCTCTCAAATGCTTCTCTCGGATTCGGTTCCGGCGCAACAGCCGGTCTCACCGCTCCTGAAGTAATTCTTAATTTTAACAGCGAGGGTGCGGAACTTTTTGAAAAGATTACGAGCGAGAATGTCGGTCAGACGCTCGCCATCTTCCTAGACGGCCAGCCCATAAGCACCCCGGTCATCCAGGAGGCCATTCCCGGTGGGCAGGCGACCATCAGCGGCCGCTTCACCGCCGCCGAGGCGCGCGACCTGGTGCGAAACCTAAACTTCGGCGCCCTGCCGGTGCCCATAGAGCTTGAAAGTCCTTCCGTCGTCGGCCCCACGCTCGGCGCGGCGGCAATCAGCGCGGGCGTCACCGCCGGCATCATCGCTCTCGCTATCGTCGCGCTCTTCATGATTGTCTGGTACCGCCTCCCCGGCATTATTGCCGCCGCCGCGCTCGCCGAGTACATCGTGTTCATGCTTTCGGTCATCAAGGTCATTCCAATCACCCTCACGGCCTCCGGCATCGCCGGCCTCATCATCACGGTGGGTATGGCGGTGGACGCGAACGTGCTCATCTTTGAACGCACGAAGGAGGAACTGCGCGGCCTAAACGCCGGCGGAACCGGCATCGGCCAAGCGCGGAGTCCCCGTGAAGCCGTTCATATAGGATTCAGTAGGGCGTGGCCGGCTATCCGCGATGGTCATCTCACAATGCTCATCTCGGGCGTCATCCTCTTCTGGCTCGGCACGAACATCGTGCAGGGCTTCGCGCTCGTCTTCGTGCTCGGCGTACTCGTCTCCTTCATCTCCGCGGTCTCGCTCTCGCGCGTATTCCTACTCGCGATTGTGCCGGAGCACAGCGAGGGTTCGTGGAAATTCTTAATGGGCTCAGGGTTCAGGTCTTCCAGCCTCCTATCTCCAGCTTCTAGCGCCTAGATTTATGTATATCGTCAATCATCGCAGGTTCTTCTTCTGGCTCACGGGGCTTATCCTCGCGGCGGCTGTCGGCGCCATCCTCGCGTGGGGCCTGCCGCTCGGTATTGACTTTACCGGTGGCTCGCTCCTGCGGGTGAGCTATTCAAGCGGTGTCCCGCCGCTCGCGACCATAGAGGAGCGCGCCGCCGCAGTGCCCGTCGGCGCCTCGGTGCGCGTCTTCGGCGAGAACGGCGTGTCACTGCGAACCCGTACGCTCTCGCCCGAGGAGCACACGGCCATCCTCGCCGCTGTCTCCACAGATGCGCCGGCAACCGAACTCTCTTTCACTTCGGTCGGGCCGGCGCTCGGGAGCCAGTTCGCGAGCAAGGCGCTGTGGGCCATCTTCGCGGTGGTGCTCGTCATCGTGCTCTATATCGCATTCGCTTTCCGCAAGGTGTCGCGGCCGGTTCCTAGTTGGGGCTATGGCATGACCGTCGTCGCGATGCTCGCGATAGACATCATAGTGCCGACTGGTTTTTATGCGGCTTATGCGCATTTCATCGGAACGGAAGTGGATTCTCTTTTTATCGTTGCCTTGCTCGCCCTTCTCGGCTACGTGGTGAACGACATTATCGTCATCTTTGACCGCATCCGCGAGCATCTCGCGCGCAATGAGAAAATGGGATTGAAAGAATCATTTGAGGACACGATAGGAAAGTCTATCAACGAGACGATGACGCGTTCTATCAATACGGCTCTTACTGTTGTCCTTGCCTTGCTTGCTCTTATTTATTTCGGCGCCGAGGCAACCCGCACTTTCGCCCTCGTGATACTCGTCGGCGTTATTGCCGGCACCTTCTCCTCCATCACCCGTTCCGCGCCCTTGCTTATTCCCATCGCGAAATGGTTTAAGAAATAAATATAATTGGACAAAGCATGACGGCTACTCATAGCATACGCCCCTTTGTTCTATGTGCAATCTTGCAACTTGAATATCAAATGTCCAAATCCGATTGGTAGACATCCATACCCCATTCAGCGAGTTCAATCATGTCCGTATCTTGTGCCATTCGTGCAAGCTCCTCTTTGAGGAGGTTCTTCATATTGTGGGTATATTAGCATCTCTCAAAATACATAGGACAGTCCTATGTAGA
>CAYHGO010000024.1:0-4073 GCA_964356215.1 uncultured Candidatus Saccharibacteria bacterium
CATCAAGATATTGCGTGACGCCGAAGCGTTGCACTCCTTGTTCCCACGCATAGTCGCCGACAATCTTCACCACAAACGGCTTTCCGGCCTTCCGAGCCGCCCACATCGCAGGCAGTCCAACCGAGACGGGGTCCAGCGCGAGCACGGCATCGGCGCGGCGGACGGCGGCCAGCACGCGGCGGTAGTACGCATAATGGCGGATAAGCTTCGGCAGATGCCGCACTTCGCTGAATTTCACCAGCGCCACTTCAATGCCACTGCTCGGCAACCCCTCCTCAAGGAGCTTGGCGTAGGTCGCCGGCCCGCCTATCTCGGGAGGATATAACGGCGTCGCGAGTACAATCTTCATCTGACTATTTTACTCCCATACACACCCTTAAGGAGGTCGAGGTCTTTGCCGCTCCCGATCAGGAATTCGTTGTTCTTTCCTTCAAGAGCGGCCAGAACTTTTGCACCCCTCGGGTCGCGCACGAGCGTGGCGTAGAGATTTCGCAATGCTGCAAAATCCTTAATGAAGCAGTGTCCGCCGGCGCCTCGGCCCTTCTTGTCAGTATGCCCGCTTGCATGCATCGGCTGCATGTGGGACTTCCCGATACGAGAGTCGGCGGAAACGTTTTCGGCGATTACATTCCAATCCGCGTCCATCTTTTTCGCCAGGTCGCAAAGCATGTTCATGTAGACTATCTTTACATACAAGAAGGTATTGCCGGCGTATTTCGTCATCTCCGCCTCTTCAGAACTGCAGACGCGCGCGTAGGGGGCCTTTGGCAGGATGCTCATGACCTTTTTTGCCGCGCGGCGATGTCTTTCCGTCTTCTTTGACAATCCGACAATGTTGCGCTCCGGTCGATCCACGTCGTAGCGTGCGAACGCTTCGCGCAAGAATTCAGGGCTATAGAGAATTATTCTATCTTTAAAATTCTTCTGCAGTTGCCGTGTCGTTCCGGGTAAAATGGTAGACTTGATGACTGCGATCTTTCCTCGGCCCACAAGCGGCAGGATTTTGTTAATAATGCTCGAGTCGAAACCGCGCGGAGTCGTCGGCGTCGGCACTGCGATGAAGACGATGTCGCAGGAACCGATGCCGAGTCCGTTCACATGATAGGGCTCTTCTTTCGCATAGCGCACGACCGGAAATCCACGCTCCTCAAAGTGGTCCGCGTAGTTCTTGCCTATCCACCCCTGTCCGATGAATCCGAGTTTCATATTCTCTCGAGCACGCTTTTCATCCGTAGCGCGATGCCATTCCAGTCATATTTCTCTATAACCATTTTTTTTGCCGTTGCGGTTACTCGCGCGACCCGTTCGGGATCTGATAGGATCTCTCGTACCGCACCGGCGATCTGTTCGGGAAAATTCTTGTCCACCGCCCAGCCGGTCGTCTCCTTATCAGGATTGCGCTTCGCATCAAAGAGGAAGTCCGCGATGCCGCCTTCCTGCGTCGCGATGATCGGCAGACCGGCCGCCATCGCCTCAATGAAAGAATTGCCCATGCCCTCCGAGCGCGACGGGCGGATGAAGATATCGCATGCCTTTAGATAATTTGGAATATCGGCGAGCGGCACATAGGGATGAAAATGAACACGCGCGGAAATGCCGAGTTCGTGCGCAATCCCTATAAGTGTGCTTTTGTCAGTGCCATCGCCAAGCAAGAAAAAGTGCACCCGCGGCGGCAGAAGCGGCAGCGCGCGGATAGCTGTGTCCAGTCCATTTTTGCGCACCAAGCGGCCGGTGTGAATGAGCCAGACTTCGTCCGGCTTCTTTCCAATCTTTCCGCGAATAGCCGCTAACTCCTCTTCTGGCGGCATGTGCGCGAACTGCTTAGCATCCATGCCGTTCGGGATGACCTCTAAAGGGCCTGTAAAACCCATGCGGCGCGCCCAGCGACCAAGGAACGTGGACTCGGCCACAACAGAGTCGGCCTTCGTGAATCCTCGCTTGAAGAGAGGCCAAACTGGCTTTGCAAGTCGTTCGATGTACTCGAGCGGGGCGCCTTCCTGGAGCGTGAGCAGATACTTCACTTCGGGATTAAGCGTCTTGAAAATGCCAGCCGGGATGCCGCAGGAGTGCGCCATCATCGCCCAGATGCCGTCAAAGTGATACCGACGATGGAGTCCTGATGCGATGAAGGCGGTCGCGAACTGGAACCAGTATTTATTGAGAGAAAGCGGGAACTTCTTCAAGTCGCTCACGGTCACTGCCGGCCGCGAAAAGCCGATTCGATGTACAAGGACATTCCCCACCCGTTCGGTTTTCGGCAACTGTGAGTCAAACCGAAGTGTTACCATGTGGAACTCATACTCCGCAGGCGGCAATCGGTCGGTTATCTCTTTAGTAGCGACCTCCGCCCCTCCGACGAGCTTCGGGTAATACGCAAGAGAAAAAATTAGGATTTTCTTAGTTTTTTTACCTGACATTTTGTTTACGAAGGATGGCGGAGTAGGCGAAGCGGATTTGGTTGGCGAAAGAGTCGCCCGCGCCCAAGGACTTGCGGGCGCGCATGCGCTTCTCAAGTGAGATGAGCTTCCGTCCCTGCTCGGGCGTAGAGGTGTAGACCTGGTCAGTGTGCGAGAGGATGAGGCGGAGGAAGAGGCGTTCGTACCACGAGAGTGGCTGGTCGGCGAGCGTAACTAGAAGTGGAATCAGCCGCCCTTTCCTCAAGATAAGCGCAGGAAGGGTCCCGTAACTCGCCATAATTGACCAGGAGAAGAGGAAGGTGTGTTTGTTCGCAAGGCGTAGTGCTTTAAAAATACCGACGAACGGCAGAAGAAATTTATCAAAGCGATTTCCAAATCCGACACGATGCACGGTGCCGTTGGCAACAATGCAGGGAATATCCAGCGCCTCTTTAGTATGTGCCGCTGTGATGATGTCGAAGTGTACATCCGGCATCTTGATCATAAGCTCGCAGAGTGCGTCCTCTGCCGGTCCAGAGATAGGATGGAATGTAGTGGTGAAAACGATGATGCGCTTATCCGGTGCGGGCTCTGGAGTAGTAGTGCGCACGAATGAAGCAATATCGTCTTTGAGGAAATGTTGTGGTGTCCAACCGAGCGCCCGGGTCTTCACCGTATCAACCACTGCCTGCATGCGGTTCCCCTGCCGCTCGGGAAACATAATGACTTCTCTGCCGAATAGCTTCGCAAGCTCTAAAATGGAATAGCTTTCCTCGCTGCCGATGCCGTAACCGTCGCCCTGTCCTTTTTTGCCGACCAGCATGAGCCCGTCCACGATGTCGTGCACATGTGTGAATATTCGTTCCTGCGTCCCGGGGAGGACGACGCCGAGCGGAAGTCCTCGCTGATATTGTTCTTTGAAAATGGCGACGACGGTCCCCATAGCCCCCGCGCGCTCACCAGGACCGTATACGTTATAGAAATAGGTGATGGCGTAGTTGATGCCGAACCATTCGCCGTAATTCTTCACGAGCTCGGTCATGCTCGCCTTGCTCCAGGCGTACGGACTCTGGTCGCGACCGAGGCCGCCGTCGCTGAACTTAGTGGAGGAACCGGCGTAGACGAGCTTCGCGCCGCGGCGGCGCGCGAACTCCAGTACGGCGAACGTGCCGTATTGATTCAGGTCCCAGACCTGCTCCACGTCTTCAAAGCTCTTTTCCACGCGCGAATACTCGCCGAGGTGGTAGATGAGGTCGGGCACCTCGGGGATATACTGCTCAATGTCTTTGGTATGACCCTCACGATATTCAACGCATGGCATATGATTCTCGCGGCTGCCGGTGAAGTAATTATCAAGCGAAATGACCTGATGGCCATCCTTCGCCAGACGCGCACAGAGATGCGAGCCGATAAAGCCAGCACCGCCAGTTACCAAAATAAGTTTTTTGCCTTTCATGCGTTAGAGGAAAATGAACGCACTGCCTGCAAGAGCAATGATGCCGAGCAGTCCGAGGGTCCACGGGGATTTAAATATTCCCGAAAGGCGAGAAGGCGGCGCCGAGGCGGGAGGAGGCACTGCCGCCCCCCGGGGCGGGGGGCGGGGAGGAAGGCCCGCGGGGGGGGTGGATAGAGAGGAAAAAAAGAGCGGGGGGGATGTGGTGGGAGATAAGGATGTGT
>CAYHGO010000024.1:4083-6534 GCA_964356215.1 uncultured Candidatus Saccharibacteria bacterium
GGAGGAGGCACTGCCGCCCCCGCGGCGGCGAGCTCTGTCGCCGCCGCGGGGGCATCTACTTCTTCTGCATACGCTGGAACGTTCGTTCTTGTGCTGATAATCGGTTCGACCCTGCTCACCACAGGCGGCTCGACTACCTGTACTGATTCATAACGCGCAGTCAACGGCGGAGGTTGCACCGTCGCGGCCGCCGGATACACAGCCGCTACTTCTCCGCTCGGATACAGGAGGGAGGCTGAATCCGCGACGGGCAGTTCTATAATTTGCGAAGGGAAGAGGACAGTGCGGCCGGCAAGAATTTGCGTGTCCACAGGGAGCTTGAATTCCTTCCCGCCCGCCGCAAGGCGCCAGAGCGAGATGTCCAGCGTGCGCGAATCGTTATTCGCAAGCGTAATGCCGCGCGGCGATACCGAGGATATGGCGATACCGGCATGCTTCACTGTGATGACGGTTTCTACGAGCGTGTCGCCGCCGTCAGCAGTGGTCGCATGGACGACGGCGAGATATTCGCCCGGCTCGTAATACCTGTGGTAGACGCTCGCGCCGGTACGGCGCATTCCATCGCCGAACGTCCAGGTTACCATCGCATCGTCGCGCTTATTTCCCTTCCCGTCGTATACGGTGGCGGTGAAGGCGATATCCGCTCCAGATGATACGGTGCGCGCGCCGCTGGTAATGATGCGTAGCATCGGGATAGGCAGGTATTCCGGCGTCCCGCCGCCTGAAGAAGATGCTGTGGTTGTCGTCGCGTCAGTTGAATCTGAAGGAGTATCCGGAGGAGTTGAATCCGATGTTCCGGCATATGTCCCTGGCGTCGGAACAGTAGCTGTCCAACTGCCATTCACCAACTGAAGTGAATTGCCGAGGTTAGACGCACTAGCTGCCGGTGTATAGCTTATTGGGTCTACATTGATACCATCAATAATGATACCGAGCGGTGTGGTTGTTCCTGTCAGTGAAAATGAGCTGTCAAACAAAAGTTCTATATTTGGAAAATCAAGTTTGACCTGTGTAGGGTTGTTGGCAATGATTGCAATTGCGCCTGGCGCGAGTGCTGTGTTGCTCCCGGCAAAAGATGCAATGAGATGATTATTCCCTTTCTCCATAAAACGCACGGTTGAGCCACTTAAATCGACTGTCGACTGTCCATTATTATATATTTCAACCCAATCATGGTCTCCGCTTCCTTCTGTACCAGGATAGTCATACATTATTTCAGTGAAAATAACCGATGCATGCGCAAACGCGGGGAAGAAGACGACTAGTGCGAATAAAACGGCGGTACGCATGAAAATTGTTATTTCTCGCCCTTGAACACCTTCCGAAGTTCGTCTTCGGGGACTTCATAGGGCTTTTTCTCTTCCCGCGGCGGCTCTGCCGCTGCGGATATCTTCTCTTCTTGTTGTTTGTTGGAAGTTGGCTGTTGTTGGTTACGTATAATCACGTCAGCCAGCGTCCCTTTAAGTGATTGTTCCTGCCGCGCCTGCTTCTGTTCTTTCTCTGCGCCGGTCTTCGTTGTCATGGCGCGCAGAATGGCCTTCAAGTCGTCAGCGCTTTTCGCCGCAACGGGCGGGCGGGGAATAAATTCTTTGGACGGATGGGGAATTTCCGGGCGACGAGTAAAGTCCATCGGTTTTTGCTTCATACGTATATCTGCAGAGGTCTTGGGAGTCGCGCTCGCGGCAAGCTCCTCCACGATGGCCTTTTCAATGCCATCGCGCGGCGCGGTGAACTGCTTGCGCGACGATTCAATGACCTGTTCCCGATGCGATATGGGCGGCGCTTCTATGGGCGGAATGGTCACGGCAGAGAAGGGCTGCGAACCGACCCCGTCTATCATGAGCGTGAGATACACCTGCCGGCGGTCCAGCCCGACGAGGTCTTCTTTTGTGAACCGCGGCATAAATATCGTCTCCAGTACCTCCGCGTCAAATGGGCCGACGCGGAAGGCGACGGTCGTGCCCACGTTGCCGAAGACGGCGTCGCGCACTTCCTCTTCCATTTGTTCAATGTACTGGTGCGCGATGATCAGGTTCAATTTATATTTACGCGCTTCGGAGAGTATTTCCGCGAACGTCTCGTTCGCGAAGTTCTGGAATTCGTCCACGTAAAAATAAAAGCTGGGAAGCTTCGCAAGCTCGGGCGCGGAGAGATTCGCGCGGCTCATCGCAGAGAGAAAGATGCGCGTGGTAAGCATGGAACCGAGCAAACGCATATTGGTCTCTCCCACAAGCCCTTTAGAGAGGTTGATGATGAGTATCTTTTTTTTATCCATCATCGTGCGGATGTCAAAGGAGGATTTCGGCTGGCCGATGATGTTCCTGATGAGCGGGTTGCCGGTGAATTGGCCGACTTTGTTCTGAATGGCGGGTGTCGCCTCCTGCGTGTAGCGGTCGGTATAAATCGCATATTCTTTCGTCCAGAAATCTTTGACCACCGGGTCCTTCACGT
>CAYHGO010000025.1:0-6497 GCA_964356215.1 uncultured Candidatus Saccharibacteria bacterium
CATCGTGCCGAGTCCCTATTTGAAAGATATTGTTGCGGCATGGGGCACCCTTCCGGAGAAAATCCGAGTGGTGTATAACGGCATTGACCTTCCTGCGCATCTGCCGGATATCAAGAAAAATGAGGGAGAATTCCTTATCGTATCAGCGGGTAGGCGCGTCCCCTGGAAGGGCTTTGAGGCAATTGAGCGTGTAGCGCGGGAGCACTCAAACTGGCGAGTGTTCATTGCCTCTGGGCTTTCGCGTGAGGAAGCGCTCGGATGGATGAAAGCGGCGGATGTTTTCGTGCTCAATTCTCGGTACGAAGGATTCCCCCACGCGCTCATTGAAGCGATGACGCTCGGCACGCCGGTCATAGCGACCAATGCGAGATTCCACCAGACGCTTCTTGCACAGGGAGAGACGGGGCTTCTCGTACCGCTCGGAGACGATGCCGCATTAGAGCGGGCGCTCATGGAAATCGAAAAGCATCCAGACGCGGCCCAGAAACGCGCGCGCGCCGCGCAAAAGCGCATGGATGATTTTTCACTTCCACATATGCTCGAGTCCACTGCATATTTCCTAAAACAAATCGTATGAAAGTTCTCTTCATCTCAAACGATCCGAGCATCTTTAACGCAGCGAGTGCGGTGCGCGCGCGTATGCGCGCGTATGCCTCGCATTTTGAAGAACTGCATATCATATCTGCGGCTGGTCTCGGCGCGCGCGAAAAACAGGAAGGAACCCTCTCCCTCTATCCGATACATACATGGAAGATATTCCGCGTCCGCGCGCTCGCCGCGCGCGCGCGCGCGCTTATAAAGGAGCGCGGCATTGCGGTCGTCTCCGCGCAGGACCCCTTTGAACACGGGCTCGCGGCCCTGCGCGCCGTTGCTGGCACGAACGCAAAACTGCACATCCAGGTGCATACTGACTTTCTCTCCCCTTGGTTCGTGAGAAGCGGCAACTGGCGCTCGCCAAGCGTGCGCATGCCGTTCTTGAATCGCTTCCGCCGCCGCATCGCCGACCGCGTCCTGCCTGCGGCCGACGGCATCCGCGTCGTCTCAGAACGCGTCAAGCAGTCACTCATCGAGCGTTATGGAAACCGCATTCGCGAACCAATCGTCATTCCGGTCGCGGTCGACTCCATCGTGCCCGAGCATGCGCGCCTGCCTGACCGCTCTTTCAAATTCGCACTTATTACCGTCGGCCGGCTGGAGCCCGAGAAGCGCATTGAAGATATCCTTGCGGCGCTTAAGCTTGTCGTGAAGCAGTATCCGATGGTCGGACTCTTCATCGTCGGAGAGGGGAAGGAGCGCCGGCGGCTGGAGCGCATGACGCACTCGATTAGTCTCACTGAGCACGTTATCTTCCTCGGCGCGCGCGCCGATGCGCGTGGGCTCATGGGAAACGCGCAGGCCTTCATCCAGGCGAGCGCCTACGAGGGTTACGGCCGTACGCTCATTGAAGCGGCGCTCGCCAAGGTGCCCATCATCACGACCGATGTCGGCATCGTGGGCGAAGTGTTCAAGGGCTATGAGGATGTGCTCTCGGTGCCGGTGGCCGACCCGACGGCGCTCTCCCTCGCCATCGTCGGATTTCTGGAAGACACGGCGGTGCGGCAAGAGCTCCCCCTGCGCGCAGAAGCCGCGGCGCGCGCGCATCTCGCGGCCGCGAGCGACATCCCCGCCCGCATCGCGGCTGACCTTACTCGTACGCTCCAACGCGCATGAAATTGCTTATCTGCACGCAAATGGTTGACTCCGAAGACCCGATTCTCGGGTTCTTCGTGCGCTGGATAGAAGAGTTCGCCAAACACTGCGGAAAAGTGACGGTAATATGCTTGCGCTCGAGAACGCAAACAGTGCCGAGCAATGTAAACGTTTTCACCCTCGAGGAAGGTTCGCGTCTTTCGCGCGTTTGGCGTTTATGGCGCTTATGCGTTTCGCTTCGCCGCGACTACGACGCGGTGTTCGTACACATGAATCCAGAATATGTTGTTGCGGCGGGCGTCTTGTGGCGGCTCATGCGTAAGCGCATCGCGCTTTGGTACACGCATAAGAGCGTCAACTTGAAACTGCGCATCGCGGCATTCTGGGCGGATGTCATTTTTACCGCATCAAAAGAAAGTTTTCGCTTGCGGAGCGCGAAAATACGCGTAATGGGGCACGGTATTGACACGGACTTCTTCACGCCCTACCCTGCAGTTCCACATAGTGGAGCCCTGCTTTCTGTCGGCCGACTCATGCCGAGTAAGCGGCACGACCTCGCGATACGCATAGCCGCCAAGGAAGGCAAGCCGCTCCGCATTGTGGGAGACGGACCTGAACATGCAAAACTCGCCGCGCTCGCACGCGAACTGAATGCAGATGTTCAGTTCTTAGGCGCTCTCTCACAGGAGCAACTGCGGGATGAATACCGCAGGGCTGCATGTCTCATTCATACGAGCGAAACGGGGAGTTTGGACAAGGTCGTGCTTGAGGCGGTCGCATGCGGGCTTCCCATCCGCACAAACGATCCGGCGCTTAACATATTTGAGAATGCCGATCCCGCATATGTCCGTGAACATCATTCGCTTCAAAAACTCATACCCGCTATCATAAGGGCGTTCTCGTGATATATGTATATTCTCGCATACAAAGACGGACACGATCCAGCAGCCTGCCTTATGAAAGACGGCAAGATCGTGGCGGCCGTTGAGGAAGAGCGTTTTTCGCGCGTTAAGCATGCGCCATCGCAATTTCCCAAAGAATCCATAGCTTTTTGTTTGCGCCGCGCGGGCATCGCGCAAGAAGAGGTTGACTATGTCGTCTATGCGCGATTCACCCCTTTAAGGACTCTTGCCGCAGTCGTGCGCTATTATCTGTGCCGTCCGCCGTGCACGAGGATTGAAGCGCGGTATATGCTGGCTAATCTTAAAGTCCAGGTGAACGGCATTATAGGACAGCTCCGAGGGCAGGCAGGATATCAACGTATCCGTATGCTGTTTCCGAAGTTGCCGAAGGCGCGCGCCCCGTTTAGCCACCACCTCTGTCACGCGGCGAGCGCGTATCTTTTTTCGCCGTTTGAGGAATCCCTCATCATCACGTGGGACGGCAAAGGGGAGGCGACTTCTTTGTCCATCGGCGTTGGACGCGGCGCGGGGCTCTCTATCAAGGAACGGCGCGGCATATTTGACTCGCTCGGCCTTTTTTATTCTGCGGCAACCGCGTACCTCGGATTCACTCCCAACGATGGAGAATATAAAGTCATGGGCCTCGCTCCGTATGGTCGGCGCGGCGTCGATGTCAGCGACCTTATTGTTCCAGACGAGCAGAAGGGGTACCGTGTTAACTCTGATTTCGTGTTGTATCCTCTCCGAAGCGTCCAAAAAAATTTCAAACGCCGGTTCGGGCCTGCCGCCGTGCGGAATGAGCCGATACGCGAAGGACATCAAGATTTCGCCTGGGCGCTCCAAGATGCGCTTGAACGCGTCGGCATATCAATCGCGAGGAGGGCGCAGAAAAAATATCCGTCAAAACAATTATGCCTAGCCGGCGGCGTGGCGCTTAATGTGAAGCTCAACAAAGCGATTAGAGAGAGCGGGCTCTTTGCCGATATCTTCGTACAGCCCGCGGCAGGGGATAACGGACTCGTACTGGGCGCCGCGGGACTCTTGTACGCGCAATTAACGGCCAAGCGGCCGGCGCCGCTCGCACACCTGTATTTGGGTCCGGAATATTCTGACGAAGCAGTGGCGGCAATCCTCCGCGAGGAGGGCATAATATTTCACAGGAGCGACAGCGTCGCGGATGAATGCGCCAAGCTCATTGCAGACGGCAACATAGTGGCCTGGTTTCAGGGGCGGATGGAGTTCGGGCCGCGCGCGCTTGGCGCTCGTTCGGTATTGGCGCACCCCGGACTCCCTGGGATACGCGACCGCATCAACGAGAAGATAAAATTCCGCGAGGAATTCCGGCCGTTCTGCCCGTCCCTGCTTGCGGAACACGCGGACGAACTTCTCGTGCGCGCGGCACCGTCGCCCTTCATGATCCTTTCTTTTGAAGCGACGTCGGCCGCGCATAAGACTATTCCCGCCGTTGTGCATATAGACGGTACCGTACGTCCGCAGACGGTCGAGCGGAACGATTCTCGCTACCGCGCGCTCCTTGAACGCTTTTATGAGAAAACCGGTGTGCCGGCGCTCCTTAATACTTCGCTCAATGTCCGCGGCGAGCCTATCGTGGAAAATCCGCATCAGGTCGCCGACTTTTTCCGCAAAACGAACATCGACGCCGTCATCGCCGGCGACTCGATAGCACTTCGCATGGAGCAGGATCCACGCATATTCAAGACACTTGAGCGCGAGACGCTCGTAACCGAATATTGAGTATGCCGGACGCAACAAAGACATCGCCGCACCTCATATTCCTTTTCTCGAGTTCGCGCGAGAAAATGTTGTCGGAAGTGCGAGAAGGGAAAGGAACGGATACGGCGCTCCGCGGCATGAACCATATTCCCGGCGCGGAATACCTCACCATCGGAGAATGCCGGCATGCGGCATTTTGTTCTTGGCTTCTTGCCCGTCTGCCGCGGTTCATACAGGTGATGATGCTCGTGCCGCGCCTCTTGCGGTACGATTTCGTCGTCGCTCAGGACGAATTGTTCCTCGGGTACGCGGTATCCGTGTGCGCCCGATTGTTCCTGCTGAAGACGCGATGGGTATATATAACGATGACCTCTTCCACTCTGTTACGCAGGCATGCCGCACACCCACTTCGCCGCTTTCTTCTCAAGAAGTTCTGGGCGAGCTATGCCCGCATTATTTGTCTCTCTTCCGAACAAAGAGAGGACCTCATTCGTTTCGGCATCGCGCATGAACGCCTCACGCTCATACCGTTCGGCGTGGATGCGGATTTCTTCCGGCCTTCCGACGTGTCCCGCGAGGAAAAACTCATCGTCAGCGTCGGCCGTGATCCGGGCCGCGATTACGAAACGCTTTTCAAGGCGGTGGAACGCGTTGCACACGCTTGCATCGTGGTCACCGGCCGCAGGAACGTCCCGCGCGATATGCCGGTCCCTGCGAATGTTTCCGTCCTCTATGACCGGAACTATACCGAGATACGCGATCTCTACGCGCGTGCGCGTCTCATGGTCATCGCGTCAAAAAGTACCGACATGCCTGACGGGTCGGATTGTTCTGGGCAGACGGTCATTATGGACGCCCTCGCGGCCGGCAAGGCAGTCATCGCGACGGAACGCCCATGGATCGATGAATATTTCATACCCGGCCAAGACCTTATCGTCGTTCCGCCGAGCGATCCGGAAGCCCTCGCGCGCGCCATTGATTCGCTCTGGCATGATGCGGGAAAGAGGAAACACCTTGCGGTATCCGGTCGTGAGAAAGTAGTAGCGCACTACACGACAAAAGCTTTCGCCACAGCATTGCGCAACGGCATGAATTCCATCCTATGACACCGGATAACCGCCTTACGTTCTACATTGATCCAGCTTGGCGCGGCAGAGGTATCCATACCCCACTCTTGATCCCGTGGTGGGGGAACCCATACACAGAATCGTCCATATTCGCCAAGCAAATGTTTGACGCGTATGTGTTCGATACCCGTTATTACACGATAACCGATGACATCACCAAGGCCGATATGGTGCTGTTGCCGTACCCGCATGTATGGTTTGTGCGCCATGACCCCGATTTTTTTGAGGAGTGCGTGGGAACGGCGCAGAAAGCCGATCTTCCGATTCTCATTGACGGGCTTGGCGATGTAGAGACGCCGATCACTGTGAAAAATGCGTTCATCCTGCGGTATGGCGGCTACCGCTTTCTGCCCGAACGCAACCGGATCCAAATTCCGCCGATGGCCGACGATCTTCTGATGCGGTATCGAGGCGGCCATCTGAATATCCGAAAGAAAAAAGAGGACACACCGAGTATCGGTTTCACCGGCTGGGCGCGGCTTTCCCTTAGACAGCATATCCGGACAATCGTGAAAGAATTGCCGATACGCGTGCGGGGCGTATGCGATCCACGGTATCGCGCCTGCATCAAGGGTGTGTTGTGGCGCCGGAAAACGATCGGCATTCTGCAACGTTCCGCCGCTATCGTGTTCAATCTGCGCGCGCGCGCCTCATTCTCCGGCAATCCGAAAACAGCGCGGGGCGATATGCGGACATTGCGAACCGAAATGATAAAAACGATTTTGGATAGCGATTACGCGCTGGATGTGCGCGGCGATTCAAATGATTCAACACGTCTTTTTGAGATACTGTCGCTCGGACGCATTCCTGTCATCGTGGATACCGAACGCAACTTTCCTTTCAGCGATAAAGTGGATTATTCGTCATTCGCGCTTCGCATTGATTTCCGTGATATCAAAAAACTACCGGAATTAGTGACCGCATTCCATAAGAACATATCGCCGGAACGCTATGAAGAGATGCAGAAAAATGCCCGCGATGCGTACATCAACTATTTCCGCATTGATGCCGTCATGCGGCATATCGTTGCAGAGCTGCGCCGACA
>CAYHGO010000026.1:0-6449 GCA_964356215.1 uncultured Candidatus Saccharibacteria bacterium
AGCAGTCAGGCGAATTGAATGGCCTCGTACGCGCTCGCGCATTTACACAAGACGACGCGCATGCCTTCTGCCGCGAATCGCAGGTTAAAGAAGAGTTTATAAAAATTTGGGAAATTATTGAAGAATTCTACAGCGCATTCGGCTTCAAGCCGAAAAAAATCCGCCTTTCGTTCCACGACCCGAAGCATCCTGAAAAATATCTCGGGGACAAAAGTCGTTGGAAGCTCGCGGAAGATATTTTAACGAGCATCGCAGAAGAAAAAGGGGCGGAGACAATAGACGGCGCCGGCGAAGCCGCTTTCTACGGCCCGAAGCTGGACTTTATGGCCGAGGATGCGCACGGACGATTATGGCAAGTGGCGACAATTCAACTGGATATGAATATGCCGGAACGCTTTGACCTCGTCTGCATTAATGAAAAAGGCGAAAAAGAGCGCATCGTGATGATTCATGCCGCAATTATGGGCTCCATTGAACGCTTTCTTTCCGTGCTTATTGAACACTTGGGAGGAGCGTTCCCTCCCTGGCTTAGTCCCGTGCAAGCGAAGGTGTTGAGCGTGTCGGAAAAGCATGCTGCATACGCATTGGAGGTGACTGGGAAACTCAAGGAGGCCGGCATCCGCGCCGAAGTTGATAACTCAAACGAATCGCTCGGCAAGAAGATACGCAATACGAAGCAAGAAAAAATCCCCTATCTGCTCGTCGTCGGCGATAAAGAAATTGAATCAAGAACTGTCTCTGTTGAAAGACGCGACGATGCAAAAAGAGAATCTATGACAGTTTCTCTGGAGCCGTTTATTAAAGCGATAACGGAAAAAATCAAAATTCGTGACGGCAATCTTCAATACTATTAAGCACCGAGAATAGAAAGAGCGCGGGTGAGCGCGAGCTTGGCGCCGGTTACGCCGGCTGAATAGCTCGCGTCAATGGCGGTCGTAAGCGCCGCGATAAAGCGCTCCAGGGTTGGCGTGGAAAGGCGCGCGACGAGGCGGGCTATCTCCGGGTCGCAGGCCGTGCCGTCTACGCGCGCACGATACGCGTCGTCAATGAGGCAGACGATTTCAGAGAGAAGTCGCTCCGGCGCGCCGCCGCCGCGAATATGCTGACGAAGACCGGCGAAGACGGCAGTGCGGTCGCCCTCAATAAGCGCGGCGGCAAATCCTTTAATACTTGCCGCGTGCGTGGCGAAGCCCGCCGTATTGACATCGGGAGTAATCGGCTCTACATATTCATAGATTGGTTCAACTTGCTCGTATATCGGCTCCACCCTGGACGCTGGAGGATGGAGAATAGAGGATGGAGGATGCACACGTGCGAGGCCTTTCACGATGTCATCAATAGAGAGCGCACCGTTATGCGCGAAGGATTTGAACCCTTCATACGTGGAGTATCCGCGCGGCGCTTCAGAAAGTAGCCCGGATGCCGTTGCCGGCGTCTGCGGTTCAGATATGGGTTTTTGCCGAATATTCAATGCCTCGGAGACGCGGAAACCGAAAGCGCACAGGCGGCGATTCGCGAACGGCACAGCGCCGAAGAGCACCAGATACGCAAGCGCGAGCGCCCAGCCAATGAGAGCAGTCCAGTAAAGCACGGCGCCGACCGGCCCGAGTTCCAGACCGGTATAGGGAATCTGCGAGAGATAGAGGAAGGCGAGCGGCTGGGCGCCAACACGTGCGAGCGCCGCAAGCGTTATGTTCGGTATTGACAGCGTAGCTGCTCCGAAATTGCTGCGGCCTCCGCCGCCTCCGCTTCCGCCACCTCCAGGGGGAGAGGGTGTAGTGACTGTAACCGCTGCGGCACAGGTCGTCGTACCGACTGCATTGTTAATCGCAGTACCGGTGTAGGTGACGGTAACAGACGGCGAAACAGAGACGGTGCTGGACGCGACCGGCGTGGAGGTACCGATGCCATTATCTATGACGAAAGCGGTGGCGTTCGTGGTCGTCCAAGACAGAGTTGAGGAAGAACCGGTTGTTATAGAAGTCGGAAATGCGGTCAGTGTACAGGTGGGAGCAGCTGGCGGCGGCGGAGTCGCCGTAACCGTAACCGCAGTCGCACAGGTCACCGTGCCGCCTGTGCCGGTGGCGGTGCCGGTGTAGGTGACGGAAGCGGCGGGGGTAACGGAACGGGAGCCGGCGGCGACCGGCGTAACCGAACCGATGCCTTGATTAATGGAAAAGGACGTGGCGTTCCCCGCCGTCCACGCGAGAGTGGAAGAATCGCCTTCCTGCACGGCGACGGGAGAAGCCGCAAGCGTGCATGTCGGAGCCGAAGGAGGCGGGGGCGGCGGAGTCGCCGTAACCGTAACCGCAATCGCACAGGTCGCCGTGCCGCCTGCACCGGTGGCGGTGGCGGTGTAGGTGACGGAAGCGGCAGGGGTAACGGAACGGGAGCCGACGGCGACCGGCATGACCGAACCGATGCCGTTATTAACAGAAAATGTCGTTGCATTCGCCGTGGCCCACGAGAGAACCGACGAAGCCCCGGTCGTTATTGAAGAAGGAGTAGCGGTGAGCATGCAGGTCGGAGCCGGAGGGGGCGGGGGCGGCAATGGATACGTGCATGTAACGCCAGTTTGGCTCGTTGCGGCGGGGTTGTAGTTGGTGGCCGAAGGGTCCATACATCCGTAGATGATTGGAGGCGGAGGAGGCGTGGTAACCGCCACGTTTGCGGAACAGGTCGCGGAACCGTACGGACTGGCGGCGACTCCGGAGTACGTCGTTGATGTGTTGGGAGTTACTATGGAATAGCCGCGGCTTGTTTTGACGCCGATGCCGTTATTGATAGTGAGCGATGTAACATCGCTGGAGAATCCCCATGCGAGCGCGGCGCTTCCTCCGAGGAGGATTTCAGAGGGGGAAGTTGTGAGGATGCAGGTAGGTACTGGTGTAGGCGGGGGCGGGGGCGGCAATGGATACGTGCATGTAACGCCAGTTTGGCTCGTTGCGGCGGGGTTGTAGTTGGTGGCCGAAGGGTCCATACATCCGTAGATGATTGGAGGCGGAGGAGGCGTGGTAACCGCCACGTTTGCGGAACAGGTCGCGGAACCGTACGGACTGGCGGCGACTCCGGAGTACGTCGTTGATGTGTTGGGAGTTACTATGGAATAGCCGCGGCTTGTTTTGACGCCGATGCCGTTATTGATAGTGAGCGATGTAACATCGCTGGAGAATCCCCATGCGAGCGCGGCGCTTCCTCCGAGGAGGATTTCAGAGGGGGAAGTCGTAATAATGCAGACTGGTGTCGGCGCCGGCACGGCGTCGTCAGCGGCCTCTTCTCCCGAGGGAGTACCGACGTCATCAGGGGTTCCAGTGTCAACAGGTGCGCCGGCGCCACCCGCACCGTCTTCTCCACCGCCAGCGCCGCCAGCTCCATCTTCCCCACCGCCAGCGCCGCCTGCACCATCGTCGCCACCTCCAGCGCCACCGCCACCGTCACCTTCGGCAAGCGCATGAAGAATATTGAATGGAGACAACTCACTGTAGTGCTGCAACACAAAACCTCGCGAGAACGCGAGTACCACAAAAATCATTGCTATCGTGATCGAATAGCGGAAAGGCATGTACTGAATTTCCTATTTCCGAAACACCTCGCTAGAGATGTACCGGAAAAGAGGTCCAAAGGGAGGCGCAGAAGCGCACCTCCAGTTGGACAAGACGAGGAACAAGAAAGACCTTACTCGAACTCGATCCAGTGCTCGTTCATGACGCAATCCGGAACCGGATTGGCATCCCACTCGCCGAGCGTAGTACCCGGCAGACGGTTGAAAAAGCGCAGTTCATGTAACCCGGTCAGGTGATATGGCGGCGGCGATATGGTGTCACCGTTTACCGACGCTACTCGAACCGCGTCCCACCGTTCGAGCTGTGCCCACGTGAACCGGAGTTCTTTGAGCCCTTTCACGGTAATGTTACCGAGCACTAACTCCTCGGTGATCGTAGAGACTCCGCCGCGAGCTTCCGGGGTCATGATGAGTGACACCTGGAAGACGCGGGGCGTTGCGCTACGTGCGATTTTACCGTCGGCATAGGCTTCGCGGAATTGCCTGCCATGCGTTCGCGAAACACGCGCGCCGACAAACTTTTCCTGAAGTTCCTCTTTTGCTTGAGTGCTCCAGACACCGGGAAGTTCGAGTGCACTCTCCCTCCAAACATTCACTTTGAGAGTGAATGTGGAGGGACAGGCTCCGATTGGTGCCGGTACAAACACAGGACCTGCCGGTTTAGATTGAGTAAGATGTGCGGGACCCGTGCCGACGACGTTCCCACAGTCGCCTGCAAGAATGGGCTCGCCGGTGTTCGTGTCGACCCAGACGGACTCGCCCTGTAGAAATGGGCGTTTCCACCCTTCGGCATCATACGTATAACTTTCCCCGCGCACGAGTAATCTGCTCAACTGCCACTCGCCAGCGGGAGCCGGCTGTTTCGTTAGACTTCGCAAATACCGCGGCAACTCCGCGATATCCCCAAGCTTTGCGCTTGGATGCTTCGTCTGGATGCCGTAGAAGTAGTCGTGCGCGGTTGCGCACGATCCGTTCTTCTTGCATCGTGCCGGATCGAGCAACTTCCTGCCAGTCGAGTCGCTCTTAAGAGAGCTCTCGACGAGAGCCGCCAATTCAGTCGGGTTTTTGAGGCCCTTCATCATTGGCATGCCAGTGCCTGCTGTAAAAGCAGGATTCGTCAGCGCCGCGAGAGCGAGCGCCAGTAGTGCTACGACGAGGTTTCTCATCGTTGTCTCCTTTGCTATGTCGCTCGCGCGACGGTTATGAATCGAAAGAACTACTTTCCATGCCCCCATTGCGGAGAGCAATCCGATTTCTACCTAGGTAGAAATCGGATTGCTCTCAACAAAATCTGCCGTCACCACGAAACGGTCCTGCTTCGTTGCAAATGAATTACAGGTTACGAGCGTGAGAACCTTGCCGTTTACGGAAAGCGGAATTGCCGTATTATCATCCGCTTTCTCTTCAGTAACGCTCCGTACTCTGTATGTATACGCTGTATCTGATGAGTACACCGTGACAGAGTCTCCGACGGCGAGTTTTTGAATGCCGTTGAAGGTTTTATACACCTGATTGTTCACGACCGGCAGATAGCTGGAGTGACCAAAGAGGACGACATTTCCCATCTCGCCAAGCTTTGCCGAAGTCGGATACCGCACGACTCCCTTGAGCAACTCCTGATCAAGAGCCGCAATACCGGTCGTCGTCGGGTTCACGACAGACGCAGAAAGCCCGATTGTCGGTATCGCTATCTTTGTCGGCAGTTCAATCTTGTCTATCGGCGCCGGCGCTTCAGTGCTCGCCAGTGCGACCAGAGGCGATGCCTGTAGCGCTTTTGCCTCCGGCAAGAGGTCCAGCTCCGCCAGGATGGCGACACTCACAAAGAAGACCAGCAGGAAAAGAAGAGAGAAGCTCCATTTCCGCGCATACGCCCGTTGCCCGGCTCGGATAAGCCGAACGATTATGTTGATGATTGCTCCCATATATTCTTCCCAACAAATACACTAAAGTGTCAATTTTGTCAACGCTTGACATAGAAAGTCAACCGTGTTACGTATGCGGTATGCATGGTCAGGAAACTCTTGCCCCGAACCGCCGCGCGGCCTTCAATGCGCTCGCGGTGGTGGGCTTCATCGCGCTTATCGGCGCAAGCATGTGGCTGGCCGTCTATTCCGCACGCTATGTCCCGGACGTGGCATCTCGTCTCGGAGGTGCAGCCGTATATCTCGGTTCGCTTTTTGTCCCTGCCGCAGACCCTTCCCTTTCAGTCGTGCCGACCGCCTCAACGACTCCTTTCGACAGTGGGAGTATTTCAACCGCTACCGGCACGATTCCAAAGTCAAAACCTGCGGCCACGGGTACGACCGTTACTCCCGGAAAAGCGGCGACTAGCACCTACCAAATAGGAGGCGGCGCGACCGCGGCGTCCAGTGCGCTCCGCGGACTTTCGGACCTCATCGTGCGTATCAACGCGGTCGGCTACCTCGCAACCTCTTCGGCAGAATCGTTCGTGGCGAGCACGACCGTTCCCGCCGGCAACCGCCCGGCAGTCAATTTCACCATAGAGAACATTGGTACGAATGCGAGCGGCGCATGGCGTTTTAGCGCGAATATCCCGACGCAGACAAATTTCCTCTTCCTTTCCCAGTTCCAGCAATCGCTTTTGCCCGGCGACCGCATTGACTACACGCTCGGCTTTGACCAGGCGAATAAAGGCGCGGATAAACTGATCACGGTCATCGCGAACTTTGACCATTCCATCGGCGAATCCAACACGAATAACAACACCGCTTCGGCGAAGCTGACTATCATCGGTGGGAGTTAAACATCCAGCGTCGCGAGTTTCGCGTTGCTTTGTATAAAACTTTTGCGCGAGGCGACGTTGGTACCCATGAGAATATCAAAGATACGGTCGGCCGCTTAGATCGGAAGAGCACACGTCTGAACT
>CAYHGO010000027.1:0-4355 GCA_964356215.1 uncultured Candidatus Saccharibacteria bacterium
GTCTTCCTCCGGCGTAAGGCCGCCGAGCATGATGCGGAAGAGCCCGACGAGCGAGATGATGTTGGAGCGCAGGATGTCCTTCGGGTCCTCGTCCTCTTTGACCGGCGGGAGGTCAAAGGGATTGATGTGGTGCTCGGAGGAGAGTGAAATATGGAACGAACGTCCGCCGGTTGATTCCGCGAGTTGTTCGTATTCGCGTTCGGGGTCTATTACGATGACGTCAGTGCCGAACATAAGCGAGCGAAGAATCTCCAGCTTCGTGGCGTAGCTCTTGCCGGAGCCGGATTTCGCGAAGATGACCGAATTGTAGTTCTCCAGCGAGAAGCGGTCAAAGAGAATGAGCGAGGAGTTGTGGCGGTTGATGCCGTAGAGGATGCCGCGGTCGCTCGTGAGGTCAAAAGAGACGAACGGGAAGAGGGACGAGAGCGGCGAAGAATTCAATTTTGAATTGACGAGCAGTTCGTCGGTGCCCAAGGGCAGGCAGGAGCGGAATCCCTGCTCCTGCTCAAAAAGGGCCGGCTTGGTGTAGACGAGCTTCGCATCCAGAATGCCGCGGATGTCGCCCTCGGTCTTGTTTATCTCCTCTTTGGAGTCGCCGTAGAGCGCGAGATAAAGCCCGACGTCAAAGAGCTTCTCCTGCGCCTGTTGGAGATTGTCGCGGAGTGTTTCCAGGTCCTGGTACGCGGTGTCCAGAAGCGGGTCGCGCACGAGACCTTTCGCTTCGCGCTCGCTAATCTGGCTCTGCACCTCCGCAACCTTCTTCTGGAAACTGCGCAGAGCCTGCCCGGTTTCAATAGGGTGGATGAAGAGCGAGACATCCAGCACCTTGTCCAGATTGATGACGGGGGAGAACCAGCCGTCGGCGAGAAAGCGCGGATACGAGATGGTGTAAAAGGCGCGGACGAACTTCTCGCCGAGTTCCAACTCGCGCGAACTAATCTTAAGCGCGGTCGGGGCGATTGTATCAACGAGGTCCAGCGAGCCCTGTTTGTAAATATCCCTAGGTAAAACCGGCACGACCTCCGGCGTTTCTTCTTTCTTTCGCTGTAAGAAATCTAGCAACGACATATCAGTTGTCCAAGCGTATCGGGTTTTCTAATTCCCCCGGGTTGAACGAGCGATAGAGGAGTTCAATAACCTCCTCGGTGCCGAGCCGGAGCGCACGCACGCCGGTGCCGGCAAGACCGCCCGCGACGAGCGCCAGACGCTGTTCAAGCTGCGCACGATCCTCTTCAAAAGAAGATGTGACTGACATATCGGCGGTCTTCTTCCCCCCGAGGAAACTGACGGCTTTTGTAGCGCTTATGCGCGGCGCGTGCGGCACGACGATATAAAACGACTTCGTCATGATGTTCGCCTGATCGGTGAATGAACGGACGAACTCAATGTATTCATGCAACTGAATGCGCATGAGTTCGGTCTTCTGCTCCGGCGCCTTCTCGGTGAGGAGCGCGAGGTACGGGCGCAGGTCCATTCGGCGCGAGTTCACGACAATTTGGATGGAGAAATCCAGCGTGTTGAGGAAATTTTGGAAACCGAGCGTGATGGCGCGTTGTTCGTCGGCGGACTTCAGTCCGAAGTTGACGGACGAACAAATGAGGATACCGCGGTAACCCCCGTCTTTTAGGATGATGGTCCCATTGCGGATCTCTTTGACCGGGACGAACTGTTGGGTCGCACCCGCGGAAATAGTCGCCATACCTAGGTTGTTTGTTGGCCGTTGTTCGTTGGTCGTTGTACATCCAGCGACCATGCGAGTTCCGAGAGCTTGCCGCGCGTAAGCTTTGGGGTGCCGCGAGAGTTCTGTTTTGCCGTTTCGGCCTGTGTTGCCGCTTCGGTGGCGTTGCGCGCGGGCGCTTGCGGCTTTTCGCGCTTCCACAGAAAGAGCTTCGCTCCCGTGTAGTAGTTGAAGCCCGCCTCAAGCACCTCTATGAAGGATTTGCCGTTCATCTTATAGAATGCGAGCGCCGCGGCGAATCCCGCTGTCGGCAGTGAAAGCAGAATGGCGAAAAGCGTGGGCAGATAAACGAAGAAGACAACACAAAGCCCCGCCGCACCGGCGAGATAGATGAACTGCTTCAAGGTCAAAGGCCCGATAATCTTGCTCTCCACCTCAATGAACTGCGGAACCTGGTACTCCATTCTCCATAGTATACCAGCAGTGCATAACGAAAAGAGGCGGGCGATGTTGGTATATGCTTATAGACAGAGCACATTCGCTTTCTTCCAAAGGAGGCCAGGTATGGACGAGTCCATCGCACTCGCGCTCGTACTCGCGCCGCCGCGCTTTCCAAGCATTGTGGAAGTGCGGTGCAACAAATGCCGACAGCCGGTTGACCCTACGAACGGCTGCCACAGCGAAACGGATGTTCATGGGGTGCGGTATTATTGGTGCCTGCATCCGTGCTGGAGCGGGCCGATAGCGGCGTTCTTTGACTGGAGAGGCCTGTAGGAGGCCTCTTCTCTTTTTATACTGGTTGACCTGTGAGGAGCATGAAGAGCTGGCGGACAAGGGCGAAAAACGGCCCGGCGAAGAGGTAGACGAAGGCGGCGAGGAAGAGAAGGAGCGAGAGAGCGCCGGCATTGCGAATCTGGTGCTCAAAACGGCGCAGGCCGGCGGAGAGATGCCAGGGAAGCGCGGAGCGGAGCGTCGTAAAGCCGTCCAGGGGCGGGAACGGAATGAGATTGAAGATGCCGAGAAAGAGATTGACGAACGCGATGATTGCGGCGAGCGAAAGCGAGGCTTCCGGCAGCAGCGTGCCGCCTGTGGCGAGCGAAGTTGAACCGAAGCGCACGATGAGTCCGAAGATGACGGCGAGGAGGAGGTTCGTCGCCGAGCCCGCGACCGCGACAAGCGTTTCGCCCCAGCGTTGATTCTTCAGGTTGTACGGGTTGTACGGAACGGGCTTTGCCCAACCGAAGAGGATAGGCGAATGGGTGAAAACGAGGAGCGCGGGGAGGATTACGGAGCCCATAAGGTCAATGTGCGGAAGCGGATTAAGTGTAAGACGGCCGGCAAGCCGCGCAGTCGGGTCGCCGAGCGAATTGGCGGCGTAGCCGTGCGCCACCTCGTGCGCAATGACGGAAAGGATAAGAATAATAAGGAAGAGGACGGTTTCCATAGTTGCCGGTTCCAAACCTTATGCTACCATGCGGCCACTATGGCACGCGCTTGTGAAATTACCGGGAAGAGTACGCAGATTGGCGGGCGGTACTCCAATCGCACCCGCGCGACGCAATTTAATCCAACCGGCAAGGTCCGCCGCAAGGCGAACCTTCAGAAGCGCCGCATCTACGTCCCCGAACTCAATAAGACCGTCATCGTGGACGTCTCGGCGAAGGGTCTCAAAACCATCAAGAAGCACGGCGCCTACGCCGCGCTCAAAAAAGTAGGTGCGATTTAACATCGGTGGTGTTACAATCGCATCATGGCAACAGCAACCCTAAATAAGACAGACAGATTACTCATCGAAGTTCTTCGCGAAGTACGCGAAGTGCGTTCTCTTGTAGAGCACCCTTCACGACGTGTCGGCACACAAAGAAAAAATATAAAAAAGCTACCAAAATGGCTGCAAGCGAGCCTCAAGGATGTGGAAGAAGGAAGAGTCTCGGGGCCTTTTGCTACGGTGGATGCATTGATGGCACATTTGCAGAAGAAATGAAATATTTGACAACGCCGTACTTTGATCGGGCGTTTGAGAAATTTTCTCCAGAAATCCAGCGCGCATTCAAAAAACAAATCCGTTATTTACTTGCTGATATCCGCCACTCATCTCTGCGAACCAAGAAGTACGGCGGGACTATCGATATATGGCAAGCGAGAGTTACGGATACCGTTAGATTTTACTTTCAGATTACGGGCGACACCTACCGTCTCCTACACATTAGGAAACATCCAAAATGATTTGATATGCGGGCGGCTGCGGGAATCGGGATGCCCGCAAGAGCATGTTCGTTATTTCTCACGGTCGTGAAAGATAACGAACACGAAAGACACGGCGCCTACGCCGCCTTGAAGAAAGTGGGGGCTATTTAGGTTGGGTGAGTACCGTGCCGTTGGAAGTGTAGACGCCTTTCGGCGTGGAGGAGGAGATGATGAGCGAAGTGGAACCGTAGGAAATGGAGAGCGTGCCTGGGGCGATGGGATTGATGACAATGCCGCCCTCAAGCGATAGGAGCGCGCCGTAGGGAGTGGCGGCATCGCCGACAGGCACGAGGGTTCCGACGCGATATCGGCTTTTAACTGCCGGCAGGGCGCCCCCCCACCCCGGGGGCCGCCCGGGTTGGCGGCCGCGGGGCACCACACCCCCCCCCCGCGGGCGGTTTACCCCCCCCCCCCCCCCCCCCCCAGCGGC
>CAYHGO010000027.1:4365-6352 GCA_964356215.1 uncultured Candidatus Saccharibacteria bacterium
GGGGGGGGCGTTGGGGGGGGGGGCATCGCCCCACTGCCTGGGGGGTCCCCCCGCTTTTGGGGTTTTACCGGGCGGGCCGCCGCCCGGCCCGGGGGGGGGCCGAGCTAGTGAGCAGGACGGCGTCCAGCTCGCGCCGCCAGGGCGGCAGTTTCCCGCCGAGCGCGCGCAGGACGCTCGCGTCCGGGCCGGCATCTACGAGGAGCGTCTCACCGCTCGGCGTACGCAGGAGGACGGCGCTTCCTCCGCCAGAGGGCGGACCCACCTCCAATACTGATATCTGTAATACATCCGGCGCAAGCATCGCCCGATAGAGAGAAACATTCGCCGCGAGGAGTACGAAAAATAAAAATAAATAGAGGCCGGTCGGCAGTTCACGCGGCATTTAAGAAGTATATGGTACTTTTATATGCATGACCTACACACCCAAGATATTCAACCTTCCTGCTCTTTCGGGACTGTCGGAAAAGCAAATTAAGGTGCACCTCGCCCTCTACGAGGGCTATGTGAAGCATGTAAATCTTATTATGGAGAAACTTGAGGCAGTGCGCGAAGGAAAGTTAGAACTTGACCCGTACATTGTCGCGGAGTTGCGCAGAAGATTCGCCTTTGAATTTGACGGAATGCGGATGCACGAATATTACTTTGAGCAGTTTGAAGGCGGAGCTACAGCGCCGAATCAGAATTCGGCGCTCGCCTCGGCTGTTGCCGAAAAATACGGAGAGAAAGGCCTTGAAGCGCACATCCGCGAGGTTGCGCAGAGCCGGGGCATCGGCTGGGTCGTCGTCTATGTTGATTCCGTTGCAAAAACGCTTCACACCGTCTTTGTTGGCGACCATGAAGTTGGACAGCTCGCTGGACTGCCGATATTACTCACACTGGACCTCTGGGAGCACGCGTATATGGTGGATTATGTGCCGGCGGAAAAGAAGAATTATATTGATGCGTTCTTCGCCAACCTTAATTGGGGCGTCGTTGAAAAGCGCTTTGAAGCGACTACATAAATAAGTACCGCATAAGCGGCGAGCACGAGCCAGAATGGAAATGGAGGGAGCGTAATGGCGGCCATGGGCAGGGCGGCAGACCCGCTCGCGATAAAAAGAAAGTACGCGCTTATCAGATAGGATGGGAGGGCGAGCAGGATGCCGAGGAGCGGGACGAACGGACTAAAGAGCATACCGGCGAAGCCCGCGAGATAGGCAAATCCCATAGCGAGCGGCACGACCGGCATCACAAGGAGGTTCGCGGGGATGGAGACAAAGGAGAGATTGCCTGTGAAATAAAGCAGAAGCGGCAAGACGGCGATTTGGGCCGCCAGCGTCGTTGTCACAACCTCTTTTACAAAAGCGTATTTGATGCGGGGCAAAAATGTCTCAATGATGGGAGTGAGCCAGATAAGCCCGGCGGTGGCGGCGACCGACAGGCCGAAGCCCGGGTCAAAGACGAGATAGAATGGATTCCAGAGCAACATAAGGAGAACGACAAAAAATAGTGCGCGCCCTGCGGCATACGTGCGGCCAGTGGCGCGCGCGTAGAGCGCGATGAAGGCCATGAGCATAGCGCGGAGGGCGGTGGCCGAAAAGCCGGCGACGCCGACGAAGAGAATGAGCGCGAAGACGCCGAGGCCCACGCTTAGAGAGCGGGGCACGCTTCGGCGGGACACCGACTCCACCCTTGCAAACAGGAGGGCGAAAAAGGCGATGACCCAGGTCGCAACGACCATCACGTTGTGGCCGGAGAGCACTACCATATGGATGAGCCCGGAGCGCATGAAGTCTGTTTTAAGTTCGGGGCCCAGCCCCGACTTCCCTCCTATCACCACGCCGCCCGCTAAACTTGCGTGCGGCTCGGGCAGTACGGCGCCGAGGCCGTTAAGGAATGCATGTTTGACACGGGCAAGTGCGGCGGGCAGTGAATACCAGGGCGCCTTCTGCTCCACGCGTAGGTAGGCGAAGTTGAGCAAGAAGCGCACGCCGTCTTTTTGTAAGTA
>CAYHGO010000028.1:0-3272 GCA_964356215.1 uncultured Candidatus Saccharibacteria bacterium
GGGTTTTTTTTTTTTTTGTGGGTGGGGCCGCCATCTGGTTTTTTTTTTTTTTGGTCATCCTCTACCCCCCCCCCGTGGGGGCCCCCCCCCACTTCCACACTCCTCAACAAGACGCACGACGCGCTCAAGAAATTTGCGCATCGCGGCGACGCCGTCCAGGTTCCACGGATAACTTCTCGGCTCGTTGTATGGACCAATAAAAGCGAGATAAACCCTCACAGCATCTGCCCCATATTTCTGTACGAATTCGTCCGGATTTACGACGTTCCCTTTGGACTTGCTCATCTTGTGGCCGTCCGGCCCGAGAATGAGCCCGCGATTGAATCGCTCAGCGAAGGGTTCCGCGACCGGCACGAGCGCAAGGTCATAGAGCGCTTGCATAAAAAAGCGCGCATAGAGGACGTGCATCGTGGTGTGCTCGCTCCCGCCCGAGTAGCGATTAACCGGCAACCATTTCTTCATGAGCTCGGCATCGGAAAACTGATGAGCGTTCTGCGGGTCTAGGTACCGCAAGAAATACCACGAAGAATCAACAAAAGTATCCAGCGTGTCGTATTCCGGCGTCCAGCCCTCGCCAAAAAGTTTCGTCACGCGTTCCTTAAGCTCTTGAGAGGATGCGAGCGGCGCCTTGCCGGTCGGCTTAAAGTCAACATCGGTCGGCAAAAGCCACGGCAAGTGTTCAGCAGGTATTGCGTGCGGTTTTCCTTCGGGGTCATATACTATAGGTATCGGACACCCCCAGTATCTCTGCCGGCTAACGAGCCAATCGCGCAGGCGATACTGCGTCGCTCTCTCTCCGCCCACGGCCGTTACCATGTCCCACTTCGCCTCCTCGCTGTTGCGCCTGGTAAATTCACCAGAATTGAGAAGAATGCCCTGTCCAGTATATGCCCTCCTGCCTTTCTTTATTTCTTCGATTTCATCAACAACTTTCCCGTTTATAGTTTCGTATGCAAGTGATGTTCCATTGTTTTTCTGCGGTTCTATGACCAATTTGAAAAAATGCTCTCCTGAAGTTTTTGTCTCCGAGACAATAACCGTTTGCATAAACTGTAAGTCGCGTTCGTCGTGCGCGGGGACGGCCATCACCGCGCCAGTGCCATACGAGCCAAGCACGTAGTCGGCGATATAAATCGGGATTTCTTCCTTTGTCGCCGGATTAACTGCCGTGATTCCCTCCAGCTTCACGCCGGTCTTCTCCTTATTTTCGCTTCGTTCGCGCTCTGTTTTCTTTTTGGTTTCGTTTACGTACTTTTCAACTTCTCGTTTGTTTCGGATTTGAGATTTCGGACTTGAGATTTCTTGTGTGACAAGAGAGTGTTCCGGCGCGAATACGACATACGTCGCGCCGAACACGGTATCCGGTCTGGTTGTAAAAACTTCTATTTCCCTGTCACTTACCCCTTGCACCTTAAACCTTAATTTCGCACCCTCCGACTTACCTATCCACGCACGTTGAGCGTCTTTAATTTCTTCGCGCCACGGGAGCGTGTCAAGGCCTGTTAGAAGGCGCTCGGCGTAGTCCGTTATTTTCAAAAACCACTGCGTGAGCCGCTTCTCTTCTACCGGCGTACCGCAACGCTCGCAATGACCGTCCAGCACCTGCTCGTTCGCAAGCACCGTCTGGTCTTTCGGGCACCACTTCACCGGAGCTTCGCGGCGTTCGGCGAGTCCGTGCTCAAAGAGCTTCGTGAAGAGCCACTGCGTCCATTGGTAATAGTTCGGGTCGCAAGCGACCACTTCTTTGCTCCAATCAAACGACGCGCCCATCGTCGCGAGCTGTTCGCGCATACGCGCCATGTTCTTATATGTCCATTTTTTCGGGTCTTCGCCGTTATTGATTGCCGCATTTTCGGCAGGCAGGCCGAACGCGTCAAATCCTATCGGGAAGAAGACATTCTTCCCGCGCGCGCGCAGCAAGCGCGCGTAGATGTCGGTGACGGCAAAGGCATACCAGTGGCCGATATGCAGGTCGCCGGAAGGATACGGAAACTCTACGAGCAGATAGTACGGTTTTTTGGACTCATCAGAGAGGTTGGCAGAGTAGAGACCGAGCGACGCCCACTTTTCTTGGGCTTTTCTTTCTATCTCTTTGTGGTCATACGCCATGAGTTGCAGTGCACCTTACATCTTAAACCTTATGGTTTCAGGGGCGGATAGAAAGCAGGGTCAATTGTTCTGTCAAAGCACACTTCGCCCGCACCGTGCTGCCAATTATCCTGCATCATTCCCTTGCCTCCAGCCGGAACTGGAGCGTTCATGAACCTTGAATCGTATGGACCTTGGCTCGTATAGAAGTTTTGGTTTCCACGACTCTCAGTGTTAAACATTGCACACAGCTTGAACGAGAGCCCTTCGCCCGGCTGATAGACATATTGCTCGCCCGATTGCGGGTCAACAGGCACCGGACCGTAGTTAAGCGAATTGTTCAGGTCGGTAATCACGCCCGGCAATTTCTGTTTCGCCTGATAAAAACCGATAATCTGTGATTGGATATTCTGCAGGTCGCTCACTTTTTGCGCGTCAAAGCGCGCAAGGCGCGCTTCTGCCGGAGTACCGACAATGAAGAATCCAGAACCAATAGTGACTATGGCCAATACTCCTACGCCTACGCGGACTGTACGTCTGCGTGATGGGTTGACGTCCCAATAATTTTTCAGGTCCGCGAAGAAATGCATAAATACTCCAGCGGCGACTAGAATGATTACCAGCACCTTGAGCAAAAAAGCCGTTGTGAGCTCCTCTCCGCTAAGGAAGGTCGTGAGAAGAGTAATTAGGTCGCCGACCATCGCGGCTCCGGCGAGAAATAGCGTCAGAATAATAGCCCATCTGCGCACCCATATCTCCCTGCGCGACGGGTCAATATCGGAGCCCTTGCGAATCAAGTACATCAGGAGCAGGTACACCGGCAATAAAACAATCACCGATGCCATCTCGTAACTGATGCCGCTCTGGTACGGGTCGCTCGGGTAGTACGCAAGCGGATTGTGGAACGTGTAATTAATATAATCAAAAACAAGAAACGTATAAGCTATAACCGTCCAATAAAACGACACGAGTGCTCCCGCCCACAAGAAGAAATCTTTTGCCGTAATTTTTGGTTTGTCCATATTTGCGCATTATACCACGATATAAAAGTTAACCGCCACCTAAGAAGGTGGCGGGGTTGATTGAAGGAACGGCGCATTTAGGCGGGTGGCGGGGCGACCCAAATTGCTTGGTCGTATCGCCCACGCCCAGCGCCGAGGTCACCGGAAGTAACGGCCCGGGGT
>CAYHGO010000028.1:3372-6239 GCA_964356215.1 uncultured Candidatus Saccharibacteria bacterium
TGAGAGTTTGAAAATTATGGCGTGTCGTGAATCGGATTAGCCGTGAAGAAAGACGATAACATCGCCGTCTTTCACCACGTATTCCTTCCCTTCCGTGCGGACGAGACCCTTCTCGCGCGCGGCGGCGTACGAGCCGGCGGCGAGTAGTGAGTCCCACGGAATAACCTCGGCGCGGATAAATTTATTCAAAAAGTCGTTGTGGATGGCCGCGCCCGCCGCGGGCGCGGCACTACCAGCTGAAATAGTCCACGCGCGCGTCTCGTCTTCTCCGGTTGTGAAAAATGAAATGAGACCGAGTGTATCGTACGCGCCGCGGATAATGTCCGCGAGGCCGTCCTCGTTTACTCCGAGCTCATGGCGAAAACTCTGACGGTCATCGTCGGCGACGTCGTTCAGTTCACGCTCGGTCGCCGCGTCTAAATAGATATACCGGGAGCCGAGGGACTTGATGAGCTCTAGGGCGCGCTCCGCCCGCCCGTCTGCAAGCTCGTCCAAATTGTGTCCGCCGCTCTTTTTATTGAGCGCGTACAATATCGGCTTCATTGTGAGTAAGTTCATGTGCGCGACGAGCTTCTTCTCATCCCCCGTAAGCTCCGCATGGACCGCAAGCTTCCCCGAAGCGAAACCATGCATCAATTTGACGAGTACGGTGTCTTCGGCAACTACTTCTTTCACTCCTGCCTTAATATCGCGCACGAGCTTGTCGCGTCGTTTTTTCACCTGCTCCACGTCGGCGAGCGCCAGCTCCAAATTGACGATTTCTATATCCTTGTAGGGCTCTATTTCTTTCGTGACATGGGTGATATTCGGGTCGTCAAAGAATCTGACGACTTGGAGTATCGCGTCGGTCTCGCGGATGTTAGCGAGAAATTGATTGCCGAGCCCCTCCCCTTCGGCGGCGCCCTTCACGAGCCCTGCGATATCCACAAATTCTATCGCCGCCGGAATGACTTTCTCGCTTTTAGAGAACTCGGCAAGCTTCTGGAGTCTCTCGTCCGGCACGCCGACTATTCCGACCGACGGGTCAATAGTACAGAATGGATAATTCTCGGCCGGCACAGACGCCTTCGTGAGCGCATTAAAAAGCGTGGACTTCCCCACGTTCGGCAATCCTACTATCCCTATTTTGAGCATGTTCCAAACTTACCGTGCCGGCGTGCAAAAAGGAAGGGCGTTACTTATTTAGGCGAAGCAAGCCCAGCATCAAAACTAGTTTTAGTGCTGGGCAAGCAGGCGCGCGTACCGGAGCACGCCGTAAAAGATGGCAGTCGTGACGATGAAGGACATGACGACGGCGCCAAAGGTAAATGACGGCAGCCATCCGAACGAAAGGTAGACCAGGAACCACCAGGCCGTGAAAATGGTCGCCGAGCCGAAAGCGAAGGAAACGCGCCGGCGCGAGAGCGCCCACGCGACGCTGACGGTCAAAAGCGCGAGCGCGATGAGCGTCCAATAGCTTGGAGTCAATGCCGGCTGGGATTCTGCGCCGGATGCATACGCGGCGATGACAAGCCCGAGCGAGGCGAGGAGGAGCAGCATCATGCCAAATCGGAGGCCTCGTGCGATAACGTGGATATGCGCCCGTTCGGCGGCGTCAATCTGGCCGTCCCGCCGCGCGCGCAAGTACGCGAGCTCGGCCCAAACAGCTGTGAAGGCGCCTACGGAGGCACCGAGTGCCTGACAGAAAACGAGAAAAGGAACAATTGTGTTCATGTTATTTCTTTTGCATCAGCACGGCGAGTTCAGCGCGGTACTTCTTCATTACCTCCATCGCCGCCTTCATTTCGTTCTCGCCGCCCTTTTTCCGCCGTTCTATCTCCTCGCCTATTTTTTTGAAAAGTTGAGGATCCTTTGTTACCAACTCAGTCATTTGTTCGCGCCGTTCCGGCGGTACGTCTTTCAGCTTCCATTTTGCATACTGTTTAAGCAAGAAACTTTGTATGGACATACATACCATTCACGTGCGACGACGCATGTGGATGCCGCGAATGGTGCGCGTGGTGAAGTAGAGCGCGAGAAGCGAGAGGAGCGCGAGCGCTTCCACATAAAGGAACGAAGGGTCAACAATGCTCGTGCCGGCGCGATAGTGGTCAACGGCGGTCGTGCCGAAAAGGAGCGTCCCCATCATTGCGATGATAGCGTTTATCCAATGAATGAGGAATTGCGCAGGATTCGTAACGCCCGCCGCGACCACAAGCACGGTCGCCGAAATGACCGCCCCCATCGTCGTGAGCGGAAGTTCGGCGCCGGTAGATTGCGCGACAATCGTCAGTATCGCGCTGATGACGAATATCACCCGCACGCTGTCTCCATGATAATGCGGTATTCTGCGACGCGGCGGGACACTCTCACCCGCGTCGCCGTTGCCTTCGTAGGTCATACACCTTCAGTATACGCCCCAAGAAGGAGCGATTGGGACAAGGTGGGGACAGAGAGTAACGCCGCTCTTTTTATGATATACTGGGAAGGTCAGGTATTATGAAATAATTTCATCTATGGCAAGACAACTGAATCCAGCTCTGCTTAAGCCCCTCAACCTTGACTCCGAACTGGAGGCGGTTGTGGGCAAGGGCCCCATGCCGAGGTTCGAAGTGACTAAGAAAATCTGGGCATACATCAAGAAGAACGACCTCCAGAATCCGGCGAATAAGCGCAACATCCTCGCGGATGACAAGCTCCGGCCGATCTTTGACGGCAAAAGCGAAGTTACGATGTTTGAGATGACCAAGCTCGTCTCGGCGCACATGAAATAACCGATTCTTCGTATGTCAAAACAAAAATCCGCCTTCCGGCGGATTTTTGATTTTGGTGGACCCGAGGGGTTACGATCCCCTTGCCTCCGCCATGCCATGGCGGCGCTCTACCAA
>CAYHGO010000029.1:0-4975 GCA_964356215.1 uncultured Candidatus Saccharibacteria bacterium
GGCTGTGGACAACTTGATGCTATAGTGGCGGTATGCAAATAACAGCATCTGTAGGGTGGGCACTCGTAGCTCTCCTGTTGCTCGCTATGTATGGATTCGTCATGCTAGGAACGCCAGGGTGTTCGATTCTACCCGAACTCGGTATTCCTATTTAGGGGTAACTTTGCATATAGTTCCCACTAAATCAGATTTTCTTCCTAATAAACTGACTTCAACGCTTTCCGCGCTAAGTGTCGATACGGGCGTGGTGGTCGGTTTCGGAGCTCTTAATGAGTAGCCCCATCGTATTCCTTGAGACAGTATCTTGCTTCTGCCACAAGTTTCCGATTGTCGTAGTTATCAATGTGAGAGCCAAAAGAAACAAAGACGATGGATCCTTCTCTCTTTCCAAAACAAACGCGCGGGCGATCATTTTTGCTGATGCCTTCGACGGCCATGTAAATTTTATAAATTCGGTACTCTTCATACTCGCCTACTGGTGGCAAGACCTCCTGGGAGAGACGAACCGTACCAAGCTCGAAATGACTGGTAAGAAGGTTTTTGAGTTGTGTTAAGCAATTGGTGTCTTTATGATGCTTTGCGAGAAATTTACGGAGATTCTTCTCGAAAGTCGGATGCTCCGCAAAGATCATGCTCCCACTAATTCTTCCTTTGTCTTACCGCGGTAATACGCAAGCTCATAGGGAATTCTCTCTCCTTGCACCACGGCATTGTATGGTGCTTCTCGATGGGAAAGGTCCTCAAGAGCTTTCCCGCTCATTCCACCAAGCTCGGTAATGACCTTATCAAGTACTCGACATTCATCTTTAGTTAAGTCACCAAACGAAAGCGAGTTCGTATCAACGGACAGTTTGTAAACGATTGCATCGTTCTGAAGTCCTGTGGGTTTCTTCGATATACCAATCTGTTTTCCTTCTCCGGTAATTGGTGCGAGAGCAGCATCAAGCTCTTCTGGGAAAGGACCCATTGGAAGTGCTTTATATGTCGCACCGGTAAGAGGTTGCTCAAATGCCTCGAAGAAATTGAAATCGGAAAAATAGAGGAGTTTCGCTAACTTCTTCTTACCTTCGATCATCTGCCTAGGAGAATGCGCCAGAAGGTACAGCAAAACCGCTTGGAACTTCTTCCGGTTGAAGACGGTGGGTTGGACGCGGAGTGCTCCAGGACTCGAGATCATGGGCTTCCCTTATATGCTAACACGAATGAATTGAGAGTGAAATGCGCTATCTATCCCTGGGGAAAACTGTTTTTGTTGCGCCAGGCGTCGATGTGGGCGTAGTGGCCATGTTTGAGCACTGCAATGTTCCATAAGTTTAACGGTCGTTATAGTTAAGGAACATTTGAGATACTAAAATATTGTTATCTTTGACGGTCGGTAATAATAACAACATTCCTACAAATCCGCCTTGGGATAAAACGAACCCCGCCGGAGCGGGGTTCTCATGAGTGACTCGGTTCAGGCGGCTATGAGTTTCCTGGCGTCCACCACGCCGCGCTCTTTCTCGAGGGCAGCTTGTTCGTCCTTGGTGAGACCGAGCACCCCCGCCATACTTGCAATCCGTTGTTCATAGCGGCGGATTTCTTCACGGTCATAGTTGCTGAAACGCTGTACTCCCGCGTTTCGTCCGTTGCAGACCTCGTTGCAGCGTGTTTCGAGTTCTGCAACCCACATCGCGTAGTCCCTGAGAACTGCCTTGAATGTCCCAAGCCCTTCCTGCACCGTCTCAATCATGACAATCTCCTTGTCTCGGGCGAGTCCCGAACCTACCGAACAGTTAACTCTCCTTTCGCCATTTGTCAATGTTCGCGTGGTGGCCGGTTTGGAGGACCTTCGGCACGCGATATTTTTTACCTTTGTACAAAATCGTTTCGGGGCGGGTGTAGACAGCGGATGAGGCGACGCGGCGCTCCTCTACAGAGACGTCTTTGCCGAGGACGCCGGGCAGGCGGCGCGTGACGGCGTCTACGATGGCGAGCGCCGGCACTTCCCCGCCCGTATACACAGCTTCCCCAATCGCGAATTCTTTGACCCTAACCCTTCGGGCGGGCGAGCCATTCGCGAGTGTCTTCAAAATCTTCTTCGCGCGCTCGTCTATGCCCTCATACCGGCCGCAGACGAGCACGATGTCGCTATATTTCGCGAGTTTGTCCGCATCTCTATTGGTAAACTGCTTCCCGCTCGGCGAAAACCAAATAATCACAGGCTTTTTAATGTAGGACGTACTACGTTCTACATGCTTAAGAGCTTTTTCTACGGCGCGGACGACAGGGAGCGCGGTCATAACCATGCCGGGGCCCCCGCCATAGGGCTTATCATCTACCTTCTTATAACTGCCCGCTTTCCCCGCGACGAAGTCGCGTGGATTCTGGTACTTCACTGCTATCTTCTTCTCTTTCCGCGCGCGCTCGATAATTGACGCATTTAAATACGCATCGCATGCATCTTGGAAAAGGGTAATTAAATGAAACCTTATCATTACAGCTCGCTGACAACTTCGTCTATGGTTTTGTTCTCAATATTCCTCTTGCCGCCCACCGGCTCGTTTATTTTGAGGTTCACGCGCGCGTTGCCCTTCATCCCCGCCACTCGTAGGAGGATGCGCAGCGCTTCCGCGGTCTTGCCGTTCTTGCCGATGATTTTGCCCATATCTTCCGGATGGACGGTGAGCGTGAGCAGAACTCCCATCTGGTCTATGGTGCGCGTCGTCTCTATCGCCTCCGGGTGGTCCACGATTGATTTCACCGCGTATTCAAGAAATGCCTGGTCTGGTTCCATTTTATTGTGCTTCGGCTACAACAGCCTGCTCCGCAGGCTGTTCGCCCGAACCAGCCGCTTCAGAAGCGGCTGGTTTTAGGGGCGTCTTCCTCGGGAGTACGTTCACCTTCTTCCCTGTGATGACGCCCTTATTCACAAGGAGATTATGAATAGAATCGGTCGGTTTCGCGCCCTTCGCTATCCATCCTTTCACAGCTTCTTCGTTGAGGGTGAGCGCCTTGCTCTTCGGGTTATAGGTGCCGAGCTGTTCTACGATATTGCCGGCCTTCGCCGCGCGCTCCTTCTCCAGGAGGACAATGCGAAATGCCGGGTCGTTTCTCCGGCCGATGCGCTGGAATCTAATCATCAACATGAAGGCGACTATAGCAGAACTCTGCTTATATTGCTAGAGTATGAGAAAATGTCGGCGGATACCATATATGAAGGCCCGATAACGATGACCAGGAAGGGCATCGGATTTTTTGCCGTTCCTACGACATCCTCCCCCGTCTCCGCTAAAGCTACGGCGGGCGAGGAAGCCGAGGATTTGATTATTCCGCCCGAATGGGCGGGCCACGCGCTTCACGGCGACATTGTGAAGGTCGCGCCGGCGGGCGCGTATCAGGACCCCTCCGGCCGGATGCCGCCGCGCGCCGCAGGAAAGGTTATCGCAATTGTCTCCAGAGCTCGTGAGATATTTGTAGGAACATTGATGGAGGAGAACGGCCTCGCCTTCCTCGCGCCGGATTATAAGAAGATGCATGTGCCGATAGTAATTCAGCAAGTAAAGAGGTCAAACCTCGTTACCAAGGATGGAGGTCTGACCTCTTTACTTGGATACAAAGTTCTTGTTCGCCTCGTGAGCTGGGACGCAGACAAGGACTATCCGCTCGGCACGATAGAAGAAGTTATCGGCAAGGCTGGCGTGCATGAGACCGAAATGCGCGCGCTTGCTTTGGGACAAGGGTTTTCCCCCGAATTCCCTCCCGGCGTCATCAGTGAGGCGAAACAACTTGAAGAGAACGGTCGCGCGTTGTTGAGGACGGAGGTTACCGCGCGGATTGCGCGCAATCCGCATGCTGACTTTCGGAAAGTCAGCACCTGCACCATAGACCCCTTTGACGCCAAGGACTTTGACGATGCCCTTTCAGTACGGCAGCTTTCTGACGGAAAGTTTGAAGTCGGCGTCCACATAGCCGATGTCTCGTTCTTCGTGAAGCCCGGCAACGCGCTTGATACGGAGGCGCGCGAGCGCGCTACCAGCGTGTACCTAGTAGATCGCACCATCCCGATGCTTCCGCATATCCTTTCTACCGACCTTTGTTCATTGAATCCGAATGAAGACCGTCTCACGGTCTCGGCGATATTCACCCTAGATAGCGAGGCGAATGTAGAGAATGTATGGTTCGGCGAGACGGTCATCCATTCTCATAAGCGTTTTACGTACGAAGAGGCGCAGGAGGTACTGGACGCGGGCTCGGGTACCATGTATGAAGAGCTTTCACTGTTGCTCGGCCTCTCAAAAAAGATTCGCGAGCGGCGTGCGGAAAGGGGCGCCATAGAATTTGATACGGCAGAAGTAAAAGTTGAGCTGGACGCAGATGGCAAGCCGACTGCAATTCATCTTAAAGAGCGCAAGGCAACCAACCTGCTCATTGAAGATTTCATGTTGCTTGCCAATGAGGCCGTGGCGAAGCATCTTTCCGAGCTGACCTCGAACGGCGGTCCGCACTTCTATTCTCTTTATCGCATCCACGACGCGCCGGATACCGACCGCATAGAAAATCTCGCAAATTTGCTCCGAATAATGGGATACCATCTGAAAATATCTGGAAACGGGCAAGTTACGGGCGCAGAGCTGAACAAACTTTTGGAATCTGTGAAAGGGAAGCCGGAGGAGTATTTAATAAAGACTGCCGCACTGCGTTCTATGAGCAAGGCAGTGTATGCGACGCGCAATATCGGCCATTTCGGCCTCGCCTTTGACTTCTACACTCACTTCACTTCCCCAATTCGCAGATATCCGGACCTCGTCATCCATCGGCTCATCAAAGCGCATACCGATGGAGGCGCGCCGATAACGGCGGAGGAGATGCTGGATTTTGATAAGCTTGCGCTCCACGCCTCCGAGCGCGAGGTCGCGGCCTCCGATGCCGAACGCGATTCTATCAAGATGAAACAGGTGGAGTTTCTCGCCGGCAGAATCGGCGAAGAATTTGA
>CAYHGO010000029.1:5075-6215 GCA_964356215.1 uncultured Candidatus Saccharibacteria bacterium
GTCGGCCGCCGCACTCATAAGTCCTACCGCCTCGGCGACCCCATCAAGGTAAAACTCATCGCCGCCCGCATCCCCGAAAAAGAGTTGGATTTTGTGCCGGCGTAATTCTACTTCCTGCGAGGAACAGGTACGCCGAGGTCTTTGCAGATCTTGCGTGTCATAAACGGGTCAATCTCGGTATGACGCGGAACAGTACTTATAAGATTATTCTCCGGATTCCAAAATACTGAATGTTTCGAACCTTCTCGCACGAATTCACACCCGCTCACGCGCAGATATCGGATAAAATCCGCACGCTTCATAGCGCTATACTAGAGCAAATCGTTCGCGAACAATTGGACCATGAGAGCGTTCGCGCCTCGTAAGCTGGCGTCGTGCAAGGAGGAATTCCGAAAGCGCATCAGCAAGATTCTCCTTCGCTTCTTTCTTTGAGACGCCCTGCGTATTCACACCCGGAATCTCCTCAAGCCAGGCGACGTAGCCGGAGCGTACTTTTTTGTAGATGGCAGTATACATAACTGGCAGTATATCACACTCACCGCCGCCCGCATCCTCGAAAAAGAACTGGATTTTATTCCTATTGTATAAAAACTTCGCGGCAAGGTTTCCCTTGCCGCTTGCCGTTAATATCGTTTCTCGATTAGGCAGTTGCACCCGCTTCAACCGGCCTGTCTTCAAGGTACTTGATGATGTCTTCGGCGAAGGTGTCGAGGTCGCGAAGACGATCCATTAGTTCCGAACACGGGAGTGTTGTCACAAGTGTGTGGGACAGCGGACCGCCAAGTACGAGAGACAGCGCCTTCACTAAGATCTTGCTCTTCGCCGCGTCGTTCCGGAACTCATTGACAGCTTTCCCCAGATCCGGTATCGCTATGCAACACTGTCCTGCAACCGCTGGAACACAGGATTCCTGATTGTCCAAGATACACCTCCTTCTGAAAAGAGCGCCGAAAATTCGGTGAGAACTTTATAACACAGATGTCTTATTAAAGCCAGTTTATTTCGCCACTTGGACTGCTTCATCAAATTTGACCGAGAGAAGCTTGGAGACTCCATCACCGCCCATGGTGACGCCGTAGAGGATGTTGGTGCGGCTCATCGTCTCGCGGTTGTGGGTGATGACTATGAGCTGGGACTTCT
>CAYHGO010000030.1:0-6154 GCA_964356215.1 uncultured Candidatus Saccharibacteria bacterium
CACGTCTCCCTGTCACGGAGAAGATCGTGGGTTCAAATCCCATCGACCGCGCATCATTCAACAGTTACGGATTTTGCGAGATTGCGCGGTTTGTCTATCGGCAGGCCGCGCTCTTTCGCGACAGAGTAGGCGAAGAGCTGAAGCGGTATGGTCGTCAGTATCGGTTGAAGCGCCTCGTGGGTTTTAGGGACAAAAATAACATCGTCTGAAATCTTTTTGATAGCGTCGTTCCCGTCCGTCGTGACGGCGATAACCTTCCCGCCGCGCGCCCGTATCTCGGCGATATTTGAACAGATTTTTTCATAGAGCGAATCTTTTGGCGCGAGCGCGACGGTCGGAAATGAGCTGTCGATGAGCGCGAGCGGGCCGTGCTTCATCTCGCCCGCACCGTAGCCTTCTGCATGGACATACGAAATTTCTTTCAGCTTCAATGCGCCCTCGTAGGCGACGGGACATTGGTAATTGCGGCCGATGTAGAATGCGTTTTGCATGGCGGCATATTTCTTCGCGATTTGCGCAACCGCTTTATGCCGAGAGAGTACCTCGCGCGCCTGTTTGGGGAGTTGCCCGAGCGTCTTCACCAATTTTTTCCCATCAGCCACCGAGAGCGAACGACTGCGTCCGAGAAAGAGTGCGATGAGTACCAGCACCACGATCTGTGAGACGAATGCCTTGGTCGAGGCGACGCCCATCTCGGGACCCGCATGATTATAAACGCCCGCGTCGGTCTCGCGCGCGATCGTGGAGCCGACGACATTCACCACGCCGAGCGTGAGCATCCCGTGTTTTTTTGCGAACCGGATGGCTTCGAGCGTATCAGCCGTTTCTCCCGACTGGGAGATGGCGAGCAGTACCGCGTGCTTCGCGTCGGCAGTGAAGGGGCGATAGCGCAGTTCCGACGCGATTTCGACTTCGACCGGAATGCCGGCGAAATGTTCGATAAGATGTTCGCCGATAAGGCCTGCGTAGTACGCGCTCCCACAACCGGTGATGATGATGCGCCGGATATCGGTCAAGCGCTTCGCGACATCGCGTAGACCACCCAAGACCACCGTTCCTTCTTTCGCGAGCAGTCTGCCGCGGAGCGTGTCCTCGATAATCGTAGGAATCTCCATCATCTCTTTCAGCATAAAATGCTCGAAGCCGCGCTTTTTGGTCGCTTCTGCGCTCCACTCGAGGGTCTCGATACTTTTTTTAACCAGTGTATGCGAGAGAGTATGCACCGAGAAGCCGTCCTTTGTGAGTACCGCCAGCTCGCCATCGTCGAGATAGACCACCTTGCGGGTCCGAGAGAGGAGCGGCGTTGCGTCTGAAGCGATGTAATATTCGCGTGAACCTATGCCGAGTAGGAGTGGGCTCCCGAGCCTCGCCACTACGATCTTGTCTGGCTCGCGCTCTGACATCACGGCGAGGCCGTAGGTGCCGCGGACATCCTTCAGTGCTCTTGAAACAGCCTTTTCGAGCGATGTTCCTTGGAGATGATATTTCCCAATGAGTTGTGCGAGCACTTCGGTGTCGGTGTCGGAAGAGAACGCGACACCCTCGCTGACGAGAGCGTCGCGCAATTCGGCATGATTCTCCACGATGCCATTATGGACGATCCAGACGGTCTGTGCGGCGTCGGTATGCGGGTGGGCATTCTTTTCGGTCGGCGGGCCGTGGGTCGCCCAACGGGTGTGCGCGATGCCAGCGGTCGCCTTAAACTCCTCCGGCAGGGCATCGGCAAGTTTTTCAACTTTCCCGGCGCGCTTCACGACACCTTTCCCAGAGAGGTAAATGCCCGCCGAATCATAGCCGCGGTATTCGAGCGCCCGCAGGCCGTCCATAAGAAAAGGCGCCGCATTCTTTTTTCCGATGTATCCGACGATGCCACACATACATCAGTCATAACGCACTTCAGAAAAGGAAAGTGACCTGTGGATAAATAAAGAGATTGACGCCAACACCCCTAGGGGGTATGATGACCAGATATGAACATGCGTGGAGAGAAAACGAAGTTGATACGGCGGCTGAAGATTGTGGAGGGCCAGGTACGCGGCTTGCAGGATATGCTTGCGAAAGATACGTATTGTATTGATGTCATTACGCAAACCTCGGCGGTAAAGCAGGCGCTCTCGGGTGTGGAAGACGCGCTTCTGGAGAACCATCTCGCTTCGTGCCTCGTCCCGCAGGTGAAGAAGGGGAGGGAGAAGACCGCCATCAGCGAGATATTGAAGGTGTATCACTTGAAGCGCAAGTAAGATATGAGCACATCCCACACATACCGGATACGGGGGATGCACTGCGCCAGTTGTGTCGCGATTATTGAGCGCGTGCTCGGAAGGACGGCCGGCGTGCATTCGGCCGTTGTCAATTTCGCTTCAGAGTCGGTGCGGATAGAATTTGATGAGCGTGTCGTTTCCGAGTCGGCCCTCGCAAAGATTATTGATTCCGTTGGTTACCATCTCGTTACCGACAGCATCAATACCGGCGCTTCTAAAAAAGAAGAAGCGATGAAAATGCCTGGTATGGATATGCATGCTCCAGAACATACTCATATGGAGATGGAACGAGAAAATCAAATGAAAGAAATGAAGCTCAAACTGGTCATCGGCGGCGTTCTTTCTCTTTTTATATTCATCGGCAGTTTTCCGCAGTGGTTTCCTTTCATGCCGCGGGCGGCAGGCAACCCCTGGGTCCTTCTTTTACTGGCCACGCCGGTCCAATTCTGGGTCGGTTCGCAATTCTACAGCGGACTTAAGCTTCTGGTGAAATACCGCACTGCGGACATGAATACGCTGATCGCCGTCGGCACGCTGGCGGCGTATATGTACAGCGCGGCCGTTACCCTCTCCCCCGGCTTTTTCACGCAAGGAGGAATACCGCCGGCAATTTACTTTGACACCTCGGCGATCATTATTGTCCTAATTCTTTTGGGGAAATACTTGGAGACGGCAATGAAAGGGAGGGCTTCGGAAGCCATCAAAAAGCTCATCGGCCTGCAGCCCAAAACCGCCCGCCTTTTGAAAGACGGAAAAGAAGTTGAAATACTTATTTCTGAAGTGCAAGTCGGAGATAGAATAGTTGTTCGGCCGGGAGAAAGAGTCCCCGTTGATGGGAACATAACGGAAGGAGAATCTGAAGTGGACGAATCAATGATTACCGGAGAATCAATGCCGGTACATAAAAAGACCGGCAGCGAGGTCATCGGCAGCACTATCAATACATTCGGCACGTTCACTTTTCAAGCGACAAAAATCGGCAAAGATACGGTACTTTCGCAGATTATTAAGATGGTGGAGGAAGCCCAGGGGTCCAAAGCGCCGATACAGCGGTTGGCCGACCTCATTTCTTCTTATTTTGTTCCGGCAGTTTTCGCAGTGGCACTCCTCACTTTTATTGTTTGGTTTTTCTTCGGTCCCGCCCCCGCCGTTACTTTCGCCCTCGTAAACTTCGTGGCGGTTTTAATTATCGCCTGTCCCTGCGCTCTCGGTCTCGCCACCCCCATGGCCATTATGGTCGCTTCGGGCAACGCGGCGAGCAAAGGGATTCTGATAAAGGACGCCGCTTCGTTTGAGGTCGCGAACAAAATAAATACGGTCATTTTGGATAAAACCGGCACCCTCACGCAGGGCAAACCCCAGTTAACCGACATCGTCGCATTCAACAACGGCCGGCGGGCGGAGATTCTCAACCTCGCCGCTTCATTGGAACAGCGGTCGGAACATCCATTGGCGCAGGCCGTAGTGCAATATGCCGCGAGTCTTGACCAAAAATCATCGCATCCTCTGGATAAAGCGATCTTGGACGAAGTCGCAAAAGAAAAGATAGGGCTGTACGCACTGGAAAGTTTTAAAGCCATTTCCGGAAAAGGCCTGCGGGGATTTCTGCAAACTCCTTCTCAAAGAGTTGAGGCTTATTTAGGGAACCGGGCTTTGATGGCGGATATCGGCCTGGATATCTCTCCCTACGAAGAGACGGTGAACGGACTTGAGCATGAAGGCAAGACGGTCATGCTCCTTGCCGTGGATAAAAAGCTAAAGGGCGCGCTGGCGGTTGCAGACGTGCTGAAAAAGGAATCCGCCGAAGCGGTGCGGACCCTTAAAGAAAACAATATAGACGTGTGGATGCTCACCGGAGACAACGAACGCACCGCCCGCGCTATTGCGGAGCAAGCGGGCATAGACAATGTCATGAGTTAAGTATTGCCCGATAAAAAATCAGAGAAGGTGCGCGAACTCCAGAAACAGGGAAGGATTGTGGCGATGGTCGGCGACGGCATCAATGACGCGCCCGCGCTCATGCAAGCCGATGTAGGCATCGCTATGGGCGAAGGCACGGATATCGCCTTGGAGTCGGCGAATATTACGCTCTTGCGGGGGAACATGCTGCTTATCCCAGAAGTCATACGGCTCTCCAAACGCGCGATGAGGATTATCAAGCAGAATCTCTTTTGGGCGTTTTTTTACAATGCCGCTTTTATTCCAGTGGCCGCCGGCGTCCTGTATCCGTTCTTCGGCATCCTGCTCAATCCGATTTTTGCCGGCCTCGCGATGGCGGCATCCAGCCTCTCGGTGGTAGGGAACTCGCTTCGGCTTAAAGCAAAAGTGCTATAATGCCAGATATGCAGTTCGTTCTCCGGAAAATTGCCGTCCCGCTTATACTGGCCTCGTTCCTAATGACGGTCTTTTTCGGCTTCAGCGCCATGGGGTACTGGCCGGAGGCGATGCAGGGCGATTGCCGGTTTTCTTCCGTTATGGGCACTCCTTCATGTCCGCAAAACCTGTTCGCGATGACACTTCATCATCTCTCCTCCTACCAGTCGTTCCTCCAGGCGCCGGCAGTGCCCGACCTTGCGGCGCTTATGAGCGCTCTGCTTATTGCCGCCGGTCTTCTTGTTATTACGTTCTACCAGCCTGTACTGCTCGGGCCTCCGCTTCGCAACAGGCCTGCGTCCCGCGTACTGCCGGTATCGTGGCGCCGGCGGAAAATGATTCGCTGGCTTTCTCTTTTGGAACATTCTCCTTCCGGACGGTGAGAGCGTTTTTAAGAATTGGGCTATTAAACTCTTACCATCATGGAATCCAAAACACTCATCGGTACGCTTGTCATCACGGTTCTGCTCGTCGGCCTCTTCGTCTGGGGCGCGGGCGGCAGAAGCGGCACGACCGCCTCCGTTCAAGGCGCTCCTGAAGTTATAAGCGGCGCGGGAAGCGCCCTCTTCGCTCCGGAGACGCTGTATGACTTCGGCACTATCAGAATGGAGGACGGCAATGTCGCCAAGGAATTCACCGTCACGAACCCGACCAGTGCGGACGTCACAATAGCTACGGTCCTCACGTCCTGCATGTGCACGACTGCATTCGTCGTCAATCCGGCCGGGAGCGTGAAAGGGCCCTTCGGCATGGCCGGCATGGGGTATGTCCCGCCCGCTAATGAAACGGTCAAAGCCGGCGAGAGCCGCGTCATTCGCGTGGTCTACGACCCGAATGCGCACGGGCCCGCGGGCGTCGGTAGGATAGACCGGTTCGTCACCTTGACCGACAAGGCAGGCGGCACGCTCCAACTGGAGGTGAAAGCGAACGTTACGCCCTAGCATGAGGCGCATCTATATCATCGGAGGGGCAATTGCGATTTTCCTTCTCGGCATCCTCATCTTGAAATTCAGTCCCGCCACAGCGGGACTCATCTGGAGCACGAGCGCGGGCGGCGCGTGGCTCCTGCCGCTCGTCCTCGCCTCGTCTTTGTTGGACAGCGTGCATCCGTGCTCGTTCTCAATCCTTCTCATCACCATCGCGTTCCTTTTCGGCCTCCAAATGACGCGGAAGAAGATATTGCAGATTGGCGGCATCTATATCGCGGGCATCTTCGCGTCCTACCTCCTCATCGGGCTCGGCATCCTCAAGGTCCTGCATCTCTTCAACACGCCGCACTTCATGGGCAAGCTCGGCGCCTCGCTCCTTATCCTCTTCGGCATCATCAACTTAGTTAACCGCTTCTTCCCGAACGCGCCCATAAAGCTCTCCATGCCGTCCTTCACGAAGCGGCCGATGGCCAAGCTCATGGAGAAGGCGTCCTTCGCCGCCGCCTTCGGGCTCGGCGTCCTAGTCGGCATCTGCCAGTTCCCGTGCATGGGCGGGCCGTACCTTATGGTCATCGGGCTCCTGCACGACCA
>CAYHGO010000031.1:0-6131 GCA_964356215.1 uncultured Candidatus Saccharibacteria bacterium
TTCCAACATTCTTGAGAATGTGAGAATGTTTATTGCTTCGCCAAGATGCTTTTTTGATAGGTGTTCAAATGCTTGAGCGCGATGCCGGTGCCGCGCGCGACACAGTAGTAGGGGTCGTTCGCGAGCTTGGCGACCACGCCCGTGCGGCGGTACACGAGTTCTGGCATCTGCCGAAGTTGACTCGTGCCGCCGGTAAGAATGATGCCGTTGTCAATGATGTCGGCGGCGAGCTCTGGCGGCGTGTCCTGAAGCACCTTGCGTATTGCCTGCGTCATCTCGCGCAGTTCTCGCGACATCGCCTGAACGACATCGTTGGTGGAGAGGTCAACCGTGCGTGGAAGCCCGCTCATCAGGTCGCGTCCCTTGATGGGCATGGAAAGTTCCTCATTCATCGGTACGGCCGCCCCGACGCGTATTTTTATTTCTTCCGCAGTCTTGTCGCCGATGGCGAGGTTGTGCTGTTTTTTCACGTGGTCTATGACCGCCCGGTCCAGCCGGTCGCCGGCGCACTTTACGCTCGTGGAAGCAACGATGCCGCCCAAAGATATCACCGCCACGTCTATCGTGCCGCCGCCGATGTCCGCGACCATACGCCCCATCGGCTCGTGGATGGGAATGCCTGCGCCTATGGCCGCGAGGATGGGCTCTTTCACCACATAGGCGTTCTTGGCGCCGGCCTTCAGCGCCGCTTCAATGACCGCGCGCTTCTCGGTGGAGGTGACGCCCGCAGGGACCGAGACGAGCACTGTCGGCTTGAATGGATTCCTGCCGAGCGCCTTCTTCATGAAATAGCGAAGCATCGCTTCGGTAACGCGGTAATCCGCGATGACGCCGTCCTTCATCGGCCGGTACGCGATGATGTCGTCTGGGGTTCTGCCTATCATCTGCTTTGCCTCCGCTCCGATGGCGAGGATTTTATTGCCGCCCCCCTTGCCGTGCGCCCTGCCTACTGCCACGACCGACGGCTCGTTAATGACCACCCCCTTGCCGGGCACGAACACGAGGACATTAGTGGTCCCGAGGTCAATACCAAGCTTGGGCGAGAAAAAAGACATTATAGATATAATAGCGCGCCACCGCACACAGGGCAAAATTGCGCGAAGGTGATACGATACGACTGATGCAAGGAGAAATGAATTTCATTATTGAAGGCGGGAAGAAGCTCTCCGGGAGGGTCGAAGTGAGCCGCTCCAAGAACGGCGCCGTCGCCCTCCTCGCCGCCTCACTCCTCAACCGCGGAAGGACGATGCTCCACCATGTGCCAAAGATAGAGGAGGTGAACCGGCTTATCGAGGTGCTCCGCTCCATCGGCGTCGATGTCGAGTGGCAGGACACGACCGTCGTCATCGAGCCGCCTGAAAAAATAGACCTTAGCACGATTGATGCGGCAGCCGCGAATCGTACGCGCGCCATCCTGATGTTCATCGGCCCGCTGCTCCATTTGTTCCCGTCATTCTCCATCCCGCAGTCGAGCGGCTGCACGCTCGGCCTGCGTTCCATACGCCAACACTTGTGGGTGCTCGAGAAATTCGGCGTCACTATCGAGACACTGACTGACCGGTATCAGATAACGCATGATAAGCTTGCTCCCGCAACGATCATTCTCTATGAAGCGAGCGACACCGCGACTATCAATGCGCTCCTTGCCGCGGCGAAGCTCCCCGGAACCTCGACGGTCAAGTATGCCTCGGCGAATTATCAAGTACAGGAAGTGTGCGGATTCCTCAAGGCGCTCGGGGTGCGCGTCGAGGGCGTGGGGACGAGCACGCTTACGGTCACTGGCGTCAAAGAGCTGCGGCAGGATATCGAATATAGCGTCGCGGAGGACCCGACCGATGCGATGTTCTTCATCACCGCCGCCGCCGTGACCAAGAGCGCGCTTACCATCGCGAGAGCGCCCATCGAATTCCTCGAGGTGGAGCTCTTCGTGCTCGAGAAGATGGGGTTACGGTTCTCCGTCACCGACGCGGGCGTCTCGGAGAACGGCATCACCAAGCTCGCCGACATCCGCGTCGAGCCCTCGGAGCTCGTCGCGTTCCCGGAAAAAATTCATGCACGTCCCTATCCCGCGCTCAACATCGACAATCTCCCCTTCTTCGCCGTCATCGCCACGCAGGCCAAGGGTACGACCCTCATCCACGACTGGTCCTACGAAAAGCGCGCCATCTATTACACCGAGTTGGACCGCCTCGGCGCCATCACCAATCTTCTCGACCCGCACCGCATCACTATCGAAGGACCGCGGCATCTGAAGGCCGCCGAAGTTATCTGCCCGCCCGCGCTCCGGCCCGCGACCATTATCCTCGTCGCGATGCTCGCCGCGAAGGGCCGTTCAATCCTACGCAACGTCTACTCTATCAACCGCGGCTACGAGAACATCGTGAAGCGCCTCCAAACCCTCGGCGCCTCCATTGAATCGCACGGATAGTTGACAGTTTACATAGATTGTGTATACTATATAGTAGTGTCAGGGGTCATAGAGACCTTTAACTGGCGCTAAGCAGTAGTTCCTTTCAACGTGTGCCCAACTCAAGGAGAATGACATGGCACGAAGTCTCGAAGGAAAGTGGTTCCACATCTGCTACAACAACGGCGTCTATGCCGTAGTGAGCCACGAAATCTATGAGAATATTCGCCGGAAAAGGCAGATTCTCGTCCGTCTCGAAATGGAACGCGATTTGATTCCGCACATCCCCGAGACTCCCATCTTCACTTTCGCAGGAAAAGATCGGGTAGCGAAAAGTCCGTGGTTCACCGGCAATGATGGAGATTCTGACGACCGTAAAAATGATTGGCATCGCCTTATGAACTACATTCACAGAGAGGGGGGTCATTACAGCGATGCTACATTCTATGTACCGTTCTCCAACGGTTGCGAGACGGGTCTCCACGGGCCAGCCACGCAATGCGATGAATTGCGGTATGTCACCACGGACGCGCAGTTTAAAGAGACATTCGGCATCTCGCTCGCTGAGCTTCGCGACTCGGACGAAAAGTATCTCTAAATCCTGCACATTACAGGCAAGCCGCTCGCAAGAGCGGTTTTTGTTTTATTTTTATGTGTACCATCTTTTACGCTATAGCGTAAATTAAGGTACATAAGATTTGATACTTATATTCAGGTACAATACTGGGTATGAAGTCGATTGGTGAAATGATGCCGGAGTTTGAGAAGAAGAAGGCGGCAGCGCCGACGGGGAGGAAGCGTAAGACGGAGCGCGGGGAGCTCCTGCGATTCTTCCAGCGGCACTTGAACTATTCGCGCAAGCAGGACGGCCTTGGACCTCTCACAATGGCGCGGTTGGGCGCCGAGCTGGAGGGCATCCCCACTAACGACCTCTATTATCTCAAGAGCGTTTGCAGTCAGGCAAAGAATTTCAGCAAAAAATTCTGGTGGGAGCTGGACCCGACGAAGCATTCTCCGAAATAATCTGATATACTGCGCCACATGAAAGAAATCGTGCAAGAGGGGGCGGAGGTGCTGCGGGAAGTAGCAAAGCCGGTGCCGGAAAAACTCTTCAGCTCCGCGGAGCTGGCGAAACTTATAAACGAGATGGCGGAGGCACTTGATAAAGAGCCCGAGGGCGTCGCGCTCGCGGCGCCGCAGGTCGGCGTCTCATACCGGTTCTTCATCGTGCGAGCTGATAGAACGATACCAACAGCCAACCCCGAAAAACAACAAGTTGTCTACGGGGCAGGCAGCCAACAGCCAACATCTGAAAAACCTGATATCCAAGTTTATATAAATCCTGAAATTGTCAAGACCTCGCGCAAGCGGGCGAAAGCGGACGAGGGGTGTCTCTCGGTCCGCGGCGTCTACGGCGCCACGAAGCGGCACGAGCGCGTTTCTATCCGCGCGCGCCGCGCGGACGGTTCGCACTTCACGCGCGGGGCCGGCGGGCTCATGGCGCAGATATTTGAGCACGAGATTGACCATTTGAACGGTATCCTCTTTACCGACCACGCCGAGCATCTCATCCGCATCCCGCACAGAGCCACGCATCCTTTCATCTATTTCGGCACGCCGACAATCGCAAGTGATACGCTCGCGTTCCTCATCGAGCAAGGATTCGTCCCCACGCTCGTCGTGACCTCGCCGGATGCGCCGAAGGGTCGCGGTCTCGCGCTCACGCCCTCGCCTGTCAAAGAGCTCGCGCTTACTAATCGCATCCCGATACTCACGCCTGAGAAACTGGACGCCGCGGCGATTGCAGCAATCGCCGCGTATCACGCCGACTACGCGCTCTGCGTCGCCTACGGCAAAATATTTCCGGAAGAACTCGTCGCCGCCTTCCCGCGAGGGGTCCTCAATGTCCATTATTCCCTTTTGCCGAAGTATCGCGGCGCGACGCCGCTTGAAGCCGCGCTTCTAAATGGAGAAAATGAAACCGGCGTCACGCTCCAGAAGATGGCGAATGAGCTTGATGCCGGCGACATCATCGCCCAGGAAGTGACGCCTATCGCGCCTAATGAAACCGCTCGAGAACTTCGGCCTCGGCTTATCCGGCTTGGCGCAGAGCTTCTTGCTGATACGCTCCCCGCGTATCTCGCCGGCGGAATAACGCCGGTTCCACAGGACGCCGTGCTCGTGGCGCGCTCCAGGAAGCTGAAAAAAGAGGACGGCCTTCTTTCGCTTGATGCGCCGGCGCAAGAAAATTGGAATAAATATCGCGCCTACGCCGACACCATCGGCACCTACTTTTTTGACCCTAAAGGGAAGCGTGTGAAGATAACGAGCGCGGAATTCGCTAAAGGCGAATTCCGCGTGCTCCGCGTCATCCCCGAAGGCAAGCGCGAGATGGATTTCACCGCCTTCGCCGGCAAGTGAAAAACGGTCGCGCTCCGGGCCGCTAGGCCAAGTCTAACTACCGTTTTTCACTTGCCGGCTTCGGCTTAGCGCCCGAAGCGCAGCCATCGCTTGAAGGCGGCCCCGCCGCGTTTCAGGAGCCCGCGTGCGCGGCCGCGCGCGCGGCCGAGTTCGCGCGTAAGGTCGTCGCGCACGCTGTCTACCGCGCCCTCCAGCGTGTTGTCCATCGCCTCGGCGCGGAAGAGCTTGCCGTTGATGGTGAGATTCCCTTCGGCGCGGTAGCGCGCGCCCGCGCGCACCGCGGCGATGGACTGCTCTATCTCGCACTCTAGCGCGGTTGTACCTTCCGTCCCTTTCTCAAATTTCGCGAGCGCCGAAAACTTCCCTTCTATAAGCTCACGCATCGCGTCGGTCAGCTGATAATTCTTCGTCTTGACAGAGATGTTCATACGAAGCTCTGTTAGCTGTCAATGCTTATTATTTTACCGCGTGAACGGTGTCCTGTCAGGATGCGCACTTTACCTAGCGGAATTCGCATACGTGAAGCCACTATCTCGCGCACCCTCTGATTGGCGCGGTTGCCCGCCGCGGGCTCCTTAACCGCTACTACAAGCACGTCACCTTTTTCCTCTCCTTTGTCGGGATGTGCTACTTCCACCTTCTCCTTCTTCGCGCCAGGAGTGACGAATACTTTGATATACATAACGCATCATTTCCGCGCGTATCGGCCGACAAGTTCCGTCTTTGCGATGAGGAAAGGTGTGAGCACCGCAAGCACCTGCTGTTTGGTCGGCGGAGAGTCGAAGTGGAGTACATCGTGGAGCGCATACAGCGTGAAAATGTAGCGATGCTTCCGCGGCTCATATTCAGGCGGCGGGCAGGGGCCGGTGTCGCGCGTCGCGCCTGCTGAATTAGTTCCCGGAGTTCCTGTCGTCCAGCCCACGGAAATTCCGCGCGCCTGCGGCGGGATATTGTAGAGCACCCAATGGTCAAAGGCCTCAATGCCGCGAGATTGTTTGAAAATCTCCGGAATATCTGGGTCGTCCATAATCAATACGAACGACTTCGTCCCTTCCGGCGCGCCGCTCCAGGCGAGAGGCGGCGAGAGCGCGCGGTCTCCGTCGCAGGTGTATTTCGCGGGTATCTTCTCGTCGTGCTTGAACGCAGGGCTGGTCAGCGTGAGTGCCATGCTCACAGTATAACCCGCGCCGCTTTGCGGCGCGGGCCGTTTACGCTAGAATACAAAAGCTCCATTACTGGAGCAAAAACATTCCGGAGTAGCTCAACGGTAGAGCATCTCGCTGTTAACGAGGTGGTTACAGGT
>CAYHGO010000032.1:0-6101 GCA_964356215.1 uncultured Candidatus Saccharibacteria bacterium
CTTAAGAAGGCCTTTAGCGAGGCCGGCACGGTCGTGTCCGCGAGCATTATCAGCGACCGTATGACGGGCCGTTCGCGCGGTTTCGGCTTCGTAGAGATGGCTTCCGAAGCGGAGGCGCAGGCGGCAATTGATCGCTTGGACGGCAAGGAATTTGACGGGCGCACGCTCTCGGTCTCCTTCGCCCGCCCGCAGGGTGACCGCCCGCCACGCCGCGAAGGCGGCGATCGCGGCGGTTACGGGGGCAACGGCGGTTACGGCCGCGGCGGCTACTAATTTCTCTCGCCAAAAACACAAACGCCCGCGCTTACGCGCGGGCGTTTGTGTTTCAATAAAAAAACGTTTATACAATGTGGAAAACCGCAACGGACCGTCATATGCTAGCGTGCTTACATGACGCGGGATGAACAATGGCTACTGGAGGAAAAACATGGCGGGAAGGAAACGACAGAGTACGAAGCGGATAAGGAGCGGCTCGCAGAAGGCGAGCCGCTCGCCTATGTCATTGGCTGGCAACCATTCCTCGGCCTGAAAATTTATTTGGATTCGCACCCGATCATTCCTCGCCCCGAGACGGAGTGGTGGACGGAGCAGTTGCTCAACTCGATAACAACCAACAGCCAACTCACAACGCTTGATATTTGTGCAGGGTCAGGTGCAATAGGTTGTGCGATGCTTGCGAGATTGCCGAACGCACAAGTGTATTTCGGCGAGATTGACCCAATGCACGAGATGACTATGTTGAAAAACATTCGCGAGAATGGTCTTGATGAATCCCGAGCGCATATCCGCATCGGCGATTTATTTCGGCCATTTGCTGATATGCGGTTTGATAGTATCGCCGCGAATCCGCCTTATGTCCCCGCCAGCCGCGAGCTCCCTAAAAGCGTCGCCGATTACGAGCCACCGCTGGCGCTCCTCGCCGGCGAGGACGGCCTCGCGATTATTCGCCGCATCGCGGCAGAGCTCTCGCGGCATCTCGTTCCGGGCGGCACGGCGTGGATAGAGTGTGACAGCGGGCGCGCCGAGGAGACGCGGATGCTTTTTGAAACACAGGGTCTCCGAGTAAAGATGCGCACCGACCAGTACGGCGAATTTCGCTTCATCGTGATATCGTTTCCTTGATGCCCAACCAGCCATTCCAGCCGTTTTCTCCGCCTACTGTCCTGCTTTTGTACCTACCAGATGGATTCTCGGCAGGCGCCGCTGTCGCCTGGGCGCTTTATGTCGTCTTTGCCTTTTGGGCCATTTACACCCTTGTCGCCATTTATCACTGGCTGAAGTACTCCCACGCTTCATGGATCGCCTTTCCGGCAATCGCAACGCATTTACTCGTGTCGCTTGCGCTCATGTCATACGCGCTTTCCGACCAGGCATTCTTCTTCACAAACTACCTGCCATGAAAGAATTTGAACTGGAGCCGGGCGAGCACGTGGTCAAGGAGACGCGCAAGCATTGGTTCCTCTTCCTTATTGAGCTACTGCCGTACGTCCTCCTTGCGTTTGCGCCTTTCATACTCCCGAAGTTCTTTGCGCTGGCGCCGCCGCTTGCGCCTTATGCGGGATTTTTTGACTATCAGACTCCGCTTGCGCGCACCGGACTCGGCGTCTGGCTGCTTCTCTGGTGGACCGGCGCCTGGGGCGCCTTTACCCGCTACTTTCTGAACGCATGGATTTTCACGAATGAACGCATCGTTAACATCAAGCAGCATCGCTATTTCTCCCGCGAGGTCTCCAGCTTATTCCTCTCCCGCGTGCAGGACGTGACAACCGAGGTTACGGGCGTTCTTCCTTCTCTACTTAATATCGGCGATATTAAAGTGCAAACTGCGGCTGAAGATGTGGAATTCGTTATGCGCGGCATCCCAAGGCCCGAGGAGATGCGCGATATCATCCTCAAGCACGTCTCTACCAAGCTCCAAAATACCGGCGTCTGATATACTTAAAAGATGACCGAGCCGCTGTCTACCGACCCTTACAAGGGCGTCCGCGACTTCTATCCCGCCGACTGGGCACGGCTTGACGCCTTGTTCGCGCGCATCCGGCAGATGCTCCTGCGCTGGGGTTACGAAGAATACAACGCCTCTCCGCTGGAGCGCGCTGAACTCTACGAAACAAAAACCTCGGAAGAGATTGTGAACGAGCAGACCTACACTTTCTTAGACCGCGGCGACCGGCGCGTAATGCTCCGGCCCGAGATGACGCCGACTCTGGCGCGGATGGTGGCCGGCAAGCGCCGTGAGCTCTCCTTTCCGCTCCGATGGTTCTCCATCGGCAACCGCTTCCGCTATGAGCGCCCGCAAAAGGGGCGGCTCCGTGAGTTCTACCAGACGGACGTGGACATCATCGGCAACGCCTCGGCGGAGGCGGACATAGAAATCATTCGTCTCGCCTCTGCTCTTTTGAAAGCGTTCGGCGCCGCAGAGAGCGACTTCGTCATTCGGGTAAATTCGCGCGCGCTCCTCAATGCCGCCTGCAAGGCGGCCGGACTCAAAGGCGAAGGCATCCGCCAATATCTGCGCCTCCTGGACAAGAAGGCGAAGATGGCGCCCGAGGCATTCGCCTCGGCTTCTGCCGCGCTTATCGCGAAGAACCCGCTCGCGCTTATAGAAAATTCCAGCGAAGCGCCCGAGGTCGCGAGCGAGAAGCGCATGCTCCTTGACCGCATTGAATCGCTTAAGGCACGCGGGGTCGGCAATGTCGTCTTTGACGCGGGTATCACGCGCGGCTTTGACTATTACACCGGCATGGTCTTTGAGGTGTATGACACGAATCCGACGAATCCGCGTGCCCTCTTCGGGGGCGGACGCTATGACGGCCTCGTTGCCCTCTTCGGCGGCGACCCTATTCCTGCGGTCGGCTTCGCGCTCGGCGACGTTACGCTCGCCGACTTCTTGGAAACGCATTCTTTGAAGCTTAGTGACAACGCTTGGAAGCCCCAGCTTTATCTTGGCACCCCGAAAGAGGGCGACATCCCCGCCGCACAGGCGTTTGCCGACACACTGCGCGCGCAAGGCGCGCGTGTTTTCGTCAATCTCACCAGCCGCGCGCTCGGCGACCAGATTAAAGACGCAGTGAAGCGCGATATTCCCCTATTCGTCGCCTACGGCGCGGACGAAGTCGCAAAAAAAGAAGTGCGTCTGAAAACACTCGCGACAGGAGAAGAAGTCGTTCTTCCGGTATCCGACCTTCCAGGACGTCTTCGCTTTGGAGCCTAGAGTTATGCGCGCCATCACCTTTGACATAGAATCAATCTCCGATTCGGTAGTGCGGGGACGCATAGACGTCGCCGAACAGGAGCTCGCCGTTGTCGCCATCCACGATTCGCAGACGGGCGAATACTCGTCTTATTTCAAAGGGGAACTTTCAAAACTCTGGCCGATACTAGAGCGCGCCGATGTGCTCATCGGCTTCAATTCGGATGCTTTTGACATTCCGCTTCTCAATCGCTATTATCCCGGCGACTTGTCGCATATGCGCTCGTTGGACCTTATGGTTGAAGTGCAGAAAATTCTCGGCCGCCGCATTCGGCTTCAAGCTCTTGCTGAAGCGACTCTCGGCAGAGGCAAGTCCGGCGACGGACTGATGGCTGGCGATTGGTGGAAAAATGGTGAAAAAGAAAAAGTGCGCGAGTATTGCATTGATGACGTCCGTCTCACGCGCGAGCTCTATGACTATGCGCTCGCGAATGGCGTTCTTAAATATAAAGACCTTCGCGACATCCGCGATATTAAAATTGATACATCTCTCTGGAACGGCTCTTTATCTTCAATGCCGGCGATGACACACGCACTGCCATTATGAAAACTTCTCTTACAATCCCGTTGGCGATTGTTGCTGGCGGAATAATAGTCGCGGTGGCGGTATATGCTTCTATGCCGAAAGCTATTGCGCCAAGCATCGGTAATCCGGCGCTCGTGCGGCTTGTAAGCACATCGGACCACATCCTCGGCAATCCGGCGGCGGCTGTGATGATTGTTGAATATTCCGATTTTGACTGTGAATTCTGCAAGGATTTCCACTATACGCTCAACCAGATTATCGCGAACGCCGGAACGAACGGCCAAGTTGCATGGGTCTTCCGCCATTTTCCTCTCTCCGAGATTCATCCGAACGCGCGCGCTCACGCGCGCGCGGCCGAGTGCATCGCGGTCACATCCGGAAATGACGCATTTTTGAAGTTTTCCAACGCGCTTTTCGCAAATCAGCCGACCGACCCTTCGCGTTACGGAGCGCTTGCCTCCTCAATAGGCATCTCTGGCAATTCTTTTGCCGCTTGTTACTCCACTGCCCCTTCAACTCTTGACGCGCGCATCACGGCAGACCGTCAGAATGCTTTGGACATGGACGCACAGAGAACTCCATATTCAGTAATTCTCGTAAATGGCAAGAATCCCGTCGTGATGGACGGCGCGTATTCCTACGACGCCGTGAAGCAATTAGTCGACCAAGCTCTCGGAAACTAATTCAAGCCGATAGATATCAAACGAGTTGTCGCCCTCAAACATATCGGACGGGTTCGGCAGATAGATGCGCCTGCGGGAAATTTCCTCTGTCGCGTCGTTGATGAGCCGATGGAAGACTTTGAAGTCTTCTTTTCGCTCCTTGAAGTCTATGACATATCTGCGCATCTGCGGTCTGCCGTCCGCATTCTTCGTTTTCTTGCATTCATACACGATGAACCTTCGCACGGGCTTGCCGAACATTTCTCGGACCGTGTAGTAATTAAAAATCGCCTGTATGATAAAAAGCGATTTGGCAGAGCCTCCCTTAGAGAATGAGGCGACGAACTTATGGTCTACGATATCTACCGCCCTCTTCTCAACTTTTGATTCTACTACCAAATCCGAAACTGCCTTAATCGGGAGCGGGAGCCCTTCCACCTCCGCAATTCCCTTCACTTCTACGCCGAGCACTTTGTGTCTCGGAGGCCTCTTTAAATAATATGAGATGGCCTGCAGATACTCTCGCTCCATTCCGGCTCGCCGCGCCGACCGAGCTTTGCGAGATTTCGCGCGGCCGAAATCAATTTCAAAATTTCCGACGCCGCGCACATATTCCAGTCCTTTTTGTATTGCTATATCTTTCGGCGCTCCCGAATAGAAATGCTCCAGCGCGAAGTGTCCCGCACTGCCAACTATTGCAGTCGGCGTCCGCGGCGTGTCGTAGACCTCCTCTACATACCGCTTGTACCATGCGAGCGGATTCCGGAGATACGCCATCAGAGACGAATGACTCCAATGCTTAATCGGCGGTTTTTTCCGATTTCGCGCTACTTTCTTTTTTATTGTTTTCTTCCGCTCCATATTATTACTACTCCATACTATTATTAGTAGTATAAACTATCCCAAACTTGTACCGACCGGTACATCTCTGGGGATACCTCCTCACCCGCTGACAGGAAAGCCGAAGTGCTCGCGCAGATGTGTATCGTGCTCAAGTTGTTCAACAATCATATAGAGGACATCTACTCCGATACGAAACTTTGCCTTCGCCAATGCAATAAGGTCTTCACAATCGTACGGATATATCCAAACGCTGTCCTGCAGTCGCACGAATCCAAACTCTTCCATAAAACGACGGAGTCGCACGCGGATACTTCTCCGTCGTTCGGGGATGTCAAAAATAACCACTCGCCAACGTTTGTCCCATCGTTTTGGCTTCCGCATTTTTGGGTCTTTCAGTGATTCAAGCTCCAGTACTTGTTTCCCGGCATCTGTTAAACGCGCATATTTTCTGCCGTCGCGTTCCTCAAACGTAATCAGACCCTTAGCGGCAAGCCGCCCGAGCACAGTCTTAACCCGATAATTAAATCGTGCGCCTTTCTTTTGACCAGTGTAATATTTTAGAATTTTTGAAAAATCTGGCACCGCTCCGGTAGCGACCATAAGACCGCCAATCGCGGCATACAGCACCACTTTTTGGAATGCGCCCCATCTTCGCTCCCTCTTTGCTGTTTGTTCAATGGCTCCCATATCCATATCCTATCCCTTACTTATTCTTCATTTCGCTACTATCCACAACTTGTGCCTATAGGTACATCTCTGGGGATACCTTGACTTACAAAAGGGAATGGTGTATAAATAGCGGCAGGTTGTAGTTCTT
>CAYHGO010000033.1:0-2658 GCA_964356215.1 uncultured Candidatus Saccharibacteria bacterium
CACTTCGCTTGGATAGCTCAGTTGGTAGAGCACTTCCCTGAAGAGGAAGGGGTCGTCGGTTCAATCCCGACTCCAAGCACTCGTATGTTCAAATCGTTCTTTGCATGGATACAGACGCATGAGCGGCATCTCTCCGCGCTCGCGATGCTCGCCGGTTTCATCGCGGACAGCATTCTGTTCGGACGCGTGGACCTTTGGCAGACCCATCTTGTATTCGCGGTATATACGATTATCTGCTTCGTAGCCATTCCACTCTTACATTGGCTGGAATCACGCCCTAGTTCCGGCGCCGCACGGCCGCGGTGGCGAGTTTTCCTCCTATTCGCGACCCAGTTCGCACTCGGCGGGTTCTGGAGCGGCTTCGTCGTTTTCTACGGACGGTCAGCGGATCTCGGTGCCTCATGGCCATTCTTGCTCCTGCTCCTGCTTATTCTGCTTGGCAGTGAATACTTCCATCATTACCACGAGCGGCTTGTATTCACGAGCATTCTCTTTTTCTTTGCCCTCTATTCCTACGCGATTTTTGCGGTGCCCGTATATACCGGCACGCTTGGGACGTGGACATTCCTGCTAAGCGGATTCGTTGCTACCGGCCTTTTCGCTCTTTTCACCGTCCTTTTGCGCCTACTTGCGCGGGAACGCTTCCTGATTGATATCTCCCGTATCCGCGCGGGAGCGTTCGGCGTGCTCGTCATCATGAATATCTTCTACTTTACCAATATCCTGCCGCCCTTGCCGCTCTCGGCTCCTGCAGCGGGTGTCTACCATTCGGTGCGGCGCATTCCGGGCGAATATCGGGCGGAGAGCGAGGCGCAGTCCTGGTATGTGCGCTATGCAGGGTTTCCGCCGACCCTGCACGTTGTTCAGGGCGATTCATTGTATGCGTATAGTTCCGTCTTCGCGCCGACAAAGCTCACGGCGACCATCGTGCATCGCTGGCAATGGTATGACCCGGCCGCCGGACAATGGATGACGAAAGCGGTGATCGCGTATCCGGTCTTTGGCGGCCGCGACGGCGGGTATCGCGGCTATTCTTCGGCGCTTATCACCGAAGTAGGGCAATGGCGCGTAAATGTGGAAACAGCCGACGGCCGCCGCATTACGCGTTTGCCCTTCACCGCGGAGTTGACGGCATCAGCACCGTCTCTGGAGACAATTACACTCTACTAACCCGCCTTTACGCGAAGTTTCGTTTGTTTCGCTTTATCCAGTTTCGGCAAGATAATGGTTAAAAGACCGTCCTTGGCGCTCGCGGAAGACGCTTCTACGTCTACCTCCTGCGGGAGCGATATGATGCGCGAGAATGAGCCCCAAAAGAGCTCGCGAGTGAAATAATCGGGACCGGAGACCTGTTCGCGTTCCATGCGCGAGCCCTCTATTTCCACCATATCGCGGCTTATTGAAATATTGAGTTCGTCGGGACGCACGCCGGCGACAAAGGCGCGAATGATAATGTCATTCGTTGTTTGGTGCACGTCTACCGGAAGCTGTCCTTCGCCGGTTGACTGGTCGTCGGTTAGGGGCGCCGGCCGCGCCGGCGCCTCTGCACGAGCGCGTAGCTCCTTGCGCGGCGTCGCGGCCGGCACCTCATCGTTAAAAGAATCAAAATCATCATCGGCTGCGGAACTGCCGGAAAGGCGTTCAAAGAACGAGCGCTTCATGTTCATACGTGATTAAGGGTTAGTAGAAAAGTTGTGATACTGAAAATATTTCAGCACTTCAAATGCCGCGAAAAAGATGACAGTGACCGTCCAAATGAGGAAGAACGCGGCGAGCGCGGTAGAGACGCCTTGATTGATAATAAGCAAATTGAAAGCAGTGTGCAATGCTATGGCGAGGATAAGTCCGAGCGCGGCGGCGGCAGTGCGCCCGGCCGGGCGGTAACGGGCAGAAAAAGCGAGCGCGAAGCCGATAGATGCGGAAGCGACGACGTGGAGCAATGTGGAGCCGAGAAAGCGCAGATTGCCGGTAAGGATACTGCTTGCGAAAAGCCCGTCCGAGAGGGGGGCGAGCAGGAAAAGCATATTTTCAGTGGCGGCGAAGCCGAGTGCGACCGTGATCATATAGATGACATAATCGGGCGTCTCGTCCACTTCGTTGCGCCAAAGGATGAAGAGGGCGACCATCGCGTATTTAAGGAGCTCTTCAATAAGCGCCCACGCGGTTAGAATGGATACATCGCCGGAGAGATGCACTTTGACGTATTGTTCCAGAGGAAGCGCGAGTGGCACTGCGAACATGCCGGCGACGAAGGCGAGCGCGATGAGTGTTTTCGGTTCAGGATGCCGCGCGTCTTCCTTCAGAAGGAAGTATAGCCAGATGAAGGAGGGCAGAAGCCCGCCGAGAAACGCGTAACCGAGCGTCGTAAGGGTCACACGTCTATTCTACCACTGCCGCGCCCTGCGTAGCTTCAGCGAAGCAGGGGCCAACGGGCGACCATGAGGAACTTTGAATCTTTTGTGGGCATGGATTGATAGATCTCTTCGGTGACGAACGGCATGAAGGGGTGCAGGAGCCGAAGCGTGCGGTCCAGGAGTATGACAAGCAAGCGCGCGCGCGCAGCGCGCGCGGCAGGGTCTGCACCCGCGGATATAGGCGTTGACTCTTGCAATATATTTTATATCGGAAGAGCCCACGTCTGAACTCCAGTCACCACTG
>CAYHGO010000033.1:2668-5891 GCA_964356215.1 uncultured Candidatus Saccharibacteria bacterium
GCCTCCCCCCGCCCCCCCCCCTCGCCCCCCGCGCCCCCCCCCCCCCAGCGCCCCCCCCCCCCCCCCCGGGGCGGGGGGCGGGCCCCCCCCCCCCCGCGGCGCGCCCCCCCCCCCCCCCCCCCCCCCCCCCCCCCCCCCCCCCCCCCCGGCAGGGTCTGCACCGGCGAATATCGGCTTGGACTCTTCCAATATCTTGTCGGCGAGCTCGTGCCACGCGTAGTGATACAGCTTTTCGGCCGCCATGTAGATGCGATATTCTTCAATATCTTTCGTTACGTCTTTCGTCAATGCGTCGCACGCGTCGAGAAGCTCGCACTCGTGAGCCGAAAAATGGGCACGCTCCGGGGCGCTAGCCCAAGTCTTATCCCCATTTTTCTGCTCATTCGCGCTCGCTAGTACGAATCTGGCGATGTTCCAGAGCTTGTTCGCGAAGTGCTTGTAGCCCTTCACCTTATCTTCGCGAAGCGCGAGGTCCGTCCCCGGCGTGTTGCCGACCACAAGCGCCATTCGGAGTGCGTCAGTCCCATATTTACTCGTCAAATCAAACGGGCTGATAACATTCCCTTTACTCTTGCTCATTTTCTTCCCCTGCGCGTCGTTCACGAGTCCATGCAGATATACGGTGTGAAATGGAGCTTTCTTTGCTAGATACAGTCCAAAGATAATCATGCGGGGCACCCACCTGAAAATCAGGTCGTGTCCAGTCTCCATAACATCAGTGGGGTAATACGCAGAAAAATCCCTGCCATTCGGGAAACCGGTAACTACCAGCGGCCATTGCCCGCTTGAGAACCACGTATCAAACGTATCCGTATCCGCTTCCCAGCCTTCTCCTGCGGGACGTTCACGCGATACCACTATATCTTCATCGGTGTCTCTATTTCTGAACCACGCGGGAATCGGGATACCCCACACTATCTGGCGCGAAATGTTCCAATCGAGCGCATTCTCCATCCAATAGCGGAAGATCTTTTCGTAATTATCCGGCACGAAGCGCACGTCGCCTCGATTCACTACCTTAATCGCCTGTTCGGCTAGGGGCGCCATCTTAACGAACCACTGGTCCTTAACTTGCGGCTCAATGAGCGTGTCGCACTTATAGCAGTGTTTGGTCGCGTGCACGTATCTTTCATCAATGCGGTCTATAAGGCCCTTCGCAGCGAGTTTGTCCACTATCTGCTGTCGTGCATCGGTTATTTTCATCCCAACGAATTCGCCTGCAATCGGGAGGAGCTTTCCGCGCCAGTCAATGACTTGTTCAAATGGGAGGCCGAATGTCTTCGCAAGCTCGAAGTCGTGCTGGTCGTGCCACGGCGTAATAGTCATCGCACCCGTGCCGAACTCCATATCGTGATTCGGGTCGTGTATAACAGTCGCAGTGATAGGGCCGTTGATCCATTCAAGGTCTATGTGCTGTCCGTGTGAGAAGGTTTTATACCGCTCATCCTTCGGATTCACGACGAGATACTTGTCACCAAACTTCGTCTCAGGGCGCACGGTGCCGATTACGAACGGGCCATACTTTAGGTAGTAAAAGGAATCGTTTTGATCCACCCAGGTCGTCTCGACATCCGAGAGGGAGGTTTGATGCTTCGGACACCAGTTGATAGTGCGCTTCCCGCGGTATATAAGGCCGTCGGCGAACATTTTCTCAAACGTTTTCTGAACCTCTTCAACAACAACCGGATCCAAAGTAAATTTTTCCCGCGACCAGTCACACGAAGCGCCCAGCTCCCGGATTTGCCGCTCCATATTCCGCTTGTTCTCAAGCGTGAAAGCAAGGATTTCATCATAAAGTTGTTTTGGTTCCATACCGAAGCGCGAACGGCCTTCTTTCTCCAATTTTTTCTCATACACGACTTGGGTCTCGAAACCAGCGTGGTCTGCCCCAGGTATCCAAAGCGCGCGGAAGCCCCGCATTCGCTTGAAACGAATCAAAATATCTTCAAGCGTGATGAACAGCGCATGGCCGGCATGAAGGTCGCCATTGGCATTTGGCGGCGGCATCACAATGGTATAAGGCTTGCCGTCAGCGGGCAGATTGTCAGGATTAAAGTAACCGCTTGACTCCCATTCGGCATATATGCGCGGTTCGGTCGTGGCCGGGTCGTAGGGCTTTAAAAATTTCTCGGGCATCGTCTATAGAATATAACAAATTAGAGCTTTTGTGCGAGGGAAAGATTCCCGTGAGCCGTTATTTCCGAAGAAAATTCTTCGCGTAGGGCGCGGTAAAAGCCGGCGATGGCTATCATAACGGCATTGTCGGTTGTTAAACTGGAGGCTGGAATTCGGAGGTTGGAGTCTGGAAATGCGGAAGCCATATTCTCTTTAAATACGCGGCGGATATGCGTGTTGGCGGAGACTCCACCGCCGATAACGAGAGTTTGCGCTCCTGTTTCGTGAAGCGCGCGCGCCGTCTTCTTCCACAGCACCTCGGCGACGGCGTCCTCAAATTCGCGCGCAATCTCTCTGTATTGCATGTCCTTATCTTTGTCCGGTCGGCCGTTCATAAGGACATCTTGTTTTTTGAGCATGTAGAGCACCGCAGTTTTGAGGCCGGCAAACGAAAAATCGCACGTCGCGTCATGAAGCATTGGACGAGGCAATCGCAAGTCAAGCGCAGGCGGAAGCATCCCGCTCTCAGACCCAAATCCGGCAGTCTGCTCGCGGAATGCTTCCGCCTGCGCCCGTGCGTTTTCGGCTAATTTGGAAATTTCGGGGCCGCCCGGGTAGGGCAGGCCGAGCATGCGCGCGACTTTATCAAAGGCCTCGCCCACCGCGTCGTCGCGCGTAGCCCCGATGAGCTCGTAGGAGAGCCATTCCTTCATCAGCACGAGTTCGGTATGCCCGCCCGAAATGAGTAAGGCAAGAATTGGAAATTGTAAATTGGAAATTGAAAATTCCTCGTCGCACTCTCCCTTTTCTAGGAGCGCGGCGAGCACGTGCCCCTCCATATGATTGACCGCGACGAGCGGCTTATTCCATAAGAGCGCGAGTGCCTTGGCGAAATTAATGCCCACCCAGAGCGCCGGCTCTAGCCCGGGACCGGCCGTGACGGCGATGACATCAATATCAGGGGGCTCGCACTCGCCGGTAAAGTCCAAGAACATTTTTGTAAGGCCCGGTTCGCGGGCCCCCAAACCCCCGCCTTTTTGGGGGGGGGGCCCCCGGGTAGCCGGGCCGGCCACCCGCCGGGGGGAGGCGGGGTAAACAGCCCCGGGCC
>CAYHGO010000034.1:0-5683 GCA_964356215.1 uncultured Candidatus Saccharibacteria bacterium
TTCTCTGGTATAATTAATTTGCCGGGTAATATATAAAATCTCCCCCGCCGGCAACAATTTTTTCAAATTTGTCAAAAATTTGGTGCGGGGCACGCGGCCGCCTCCGGCGGCCGCGTAATCAACAGAAAAAGTGCGGCACCAAAAAATCAATTTTCCTGCTTTACTCAAATAACCTTATCTTTGGCCGACCGGTCGTTGATAAGTACATTCTTATGTAAGCGGCAAAGCGAAATGCATACGGAGAGGCTTATCGTATTCAATCGTATCCGCAATAGCGTACAGCACATCTTTCCCAATTTTTAACTCCATCTTAAGGAGCGCGATGAAGTCCTCGCAGTCATAGGGATAGACCCATACGCTGTCCTGCATGCGCACGAATCCAACTTCTTGCATGACCCCGCGTAAACGACTCCGTACCCTTCTTCGCCGCTCAGGAATGTCAAACACCACCATACGCCAACGTCCGTCCCACTTCTTTTTCTTTCGGGTAGTGAGAGCGACCTTCGTCTGTTCAAATGCGAATGTTCTTTTCCCTTTCGAAGTTAATCTTAAAAATCTTTTACCGTCTCGCTCAACCCATTCCGCCTGCCCTTTCGCAACAATCCGGCCAGCGGCAGTTTTGATTCGCTGTCCGTATCTATTCCGTTCTCCAGGCAGATACCGCAACAATTGGAGCGCATTAGGGGCAAGTACGGCTGTCGCAAGAAATCCAGCCGCGGCGATAGAAAATAGCACCGCTTGCTGGATATCCTGCTTGCGTTTCCGTTTTCTTGCCCTTTCTTCAAGTTTCCCCACACCCGTAGTATAGCCGAACGGGTGTACTTATCTGTAGCCGACCGGTTGTTGATAAGTACAATGGCAGGAACAACTCGTGTTGGTTAGGTTCACTTCTTCACCGGTACCGTGACAACAATCTTTTTTCATGCTTTGTGTTCACGCTTAGGAGACTTATCTTTTGATTTTTGCCAAAGTGCGCGGTCATAGGTTCGAAGTGAAACCCTGTGCTTCTTTGAAGCTTTTAGACAAAACTGTAAGTATCTGATATAAAAATCAAGATTGAGATTGTACTTCTTTACCTTAAGAGACTCTAGTGCTCGAACATCTATAACGGTATAACGTTTTGGAGAAATCCATGTCATTAAGGCGGATGCGGCCGGAACACCTACAGATGGTAAACCGTCGAGTATTGCAATCGCGTTCCTCTCATGTTTTGAATTTTTCGCAAGTATTAAAGCCTCAGTCGTTTCCGAATCCATCTCTTTCCTTCTTCCTGCTCTTTCGTTTTCAATCCTTGGAATAATCCACGGAAACGCACTAAGTTTCCATTGCAAAATGGTTTTAAAATCTTCAAATGAATATTTTTTGCATAAACGTTCCCCGGCTTCTTTGGCACGTCTATCATATTGCGAGTCAACAGTTATGTATCCACGTTCGAGCTTGAGAATTTCTTCTCTGCTGGTAAAAGGATCTGTAAACTCCGGGATTTTCGCCATTTTTAGAGCGCGACCATGCTGGCAATGGAGTCGCCATCGCGCATTTTCATGATGCGCACGCCCTGAGTGGCGCGCCCGAGCGTCGGCACCTCGGTGACACCGGTGCGAATGACTTGTCCCTTCTTTGAGACCACGACGAGCTCTTCTTCAGCGAGGATGCCGGAGACGACCTTCGCGCCGATGACTTCGCCGGTCTTCGGCGTAACTGCAGCGGTCTTGATGCCGGAGCCGCCGCGGCCCTGCACTTTATATTCGGAGAGCTTCGTGCGCTTGCCGTATCCCTTGCCCATGATGACCAAAAGTGAGGCGTCCTTGGCCGCGGCGGAAACCACCTCCGCCGAGACGACATGGTCGCCCTTCTTCACACTTATGCCGCGCACGCCGCCGGCGGTGCGTCCCATCTCGCGAACATCTTCTGCTTCAAAACGGATGGACTGCCCCTTCGCGGTTACAAGGGAGACAGTATCGCCCTTGGCCGCGAGATTCGCCGAGATGAGCCTGTCGTCCCTAGACGCCACTGCGGCGTCGGGCGAACCGCCCTTTGCGGTTGTAGCCTTCTTCAGGTTGATGGCGATGATGCCGGAGCGACGCACATCGGCGAAGTTCTTCGCCGCCACTCGCTTCACGACGCCCTGCTCGGTTACGAAAACGACCGATGACGCGTTCCGCGCCGCGCGCTGATTATCTTCTTTAGGCACCGCAAGCACGCTCGTCACCGACTCGTCGCCCGCGAGTGAGAGAAAGTTCATGATGCTTTTGCCCTTGGTTGCGCGCTTCCCCTCCGGTATCTCGTACATCTTGAGCTGGTATGCCTTGCCGAAATCGGTAAAGAAGAGCAGGTCGCTGTGCGCCGAGGCGACGAGAAAATGTGTCACCACATCTTCCTCCTTCGTCGCGATGTCTACAACGCCAATGCCGCCCCGTTTTTGCTTGCGGTACTCGCTCGGATTCGTGCGCTTCACATACCCGCCTTGGGTCAGTACCAGCATGGACTCCTCGTCCGGCACGAGGTCTTCTACGGAAATGTTCTTCACACCGCCCCGCACTATTTTCGTACGGCGATCGTCGCCGTATTTCTTCGCAAGTTCCATCAATTCCCGCTTCACGACCGCAAGAATATTTTTCGCAGAGGAAAGGATTTCTTGCAATTTCCCGATGAGCTGTTGCACCTCCGCGAACTCGTTCTCAATCTTTGTGCGCTCCAGGCCGGCAAGTTTCGCAAGTCGCATCTCCAGGATGGCCGCCGCTTGCAGTTCGGAAAAGCCGAATTTCTTCTGCAACGCGATGCTTGCGGCAGCCACATCCGCAGATTTTTTAATAACTGCAATGACCTCGTCAATGTGGTCCAACGCTTTAGAGAGTCCGAGGAGAATATGCTCGCGGGCCTTCGCCTGCCGCAAATCAAATTCCGTGCGGCGTTTCACCACTTCCTCCCGGTGCGCTACGAAATGCCCGAGCATGCCCGGGAGCGAAAGCATCTCCGGCACGCCCCCGACCAAGGCGAGCATATTGTAGTGGAACGTGCTTTCAAGCTCGGTGTGTTTATACAAAGCGTTCAGGACCGCCTGCGGATGCGCGGTGCCCTTCAGTTCCACGACGATGCGGATGTCGCTCGTGGATTCGTCGCGCAGGTCGCGGATGCCCTCGAGCTTCTTCTCCTGCACTAAGTTCGCGATGCGGCTGATGAGCTCGCTCTTGTTCACGCGGTACGGGATGGAGGTGATGATGATGCGGGTATCTTTCTTCCCGTCGTCCACGATTTCCGCCTCGCCGCGCACCACGACCGGGCCCTTGCCGGTGCCGTATGCGTGCTTGACGTCTGTCTGGTTGAAGGCGACGCCTCCGAGAGGAAAATCGGGACCCTTCACGAACTGAAGGAGGTCGTCGGTCGTCGCGTCGGGATTGTCTGTGAGATAAATGGCTGCGTCCACCACTTCGCGGAGATTGTGCGGCGGGATGTTGGTGGCCATGCCCACTGCGATGCCGAGCGTGCCGTTCAGAAGCAGGTTCGGAAGCGCGGCGGGCAAGACGTTGGGCTCCTCGCGCGTCGCGTCGTAGTTGGGGTTCCAGGCCACTGTCTCTTTCTCCAGGTCGGAGAGAAGCGCATCGGCGATGCGCGACATCTTCGCTTCGGTGTAGCGCATCGCCGCCGGCGCGTCGCCGTCTATGGAACCGAAGTTGCCCTGTCCAAGCACGAGCGGATAACGATAGGAGAATTCTTGCGCCATCTTCGCCATAGAGTCATACACGGCGACATCGCCGTGCGGGTGGTATTTGCCGAGCACATCGCCGACCACGGCGGCCGACTTGCGAAACTTTGCGGACGGGGTGAGTCCCATTTCCTTCATCGCATAGAGGATGCGGCGATGCACCGGCTTCAGTCCGTCGCGCACGTCCGGCAGGGCGCGCGCAGTGATGACCGACATCGCATAGTCCACGTAGGACTTGCGCATCTCCGACACGATCGGCTGGTTAATGACGTTTGCTCCGACGGCAGGAGTCGGAGCGTTCGCATCTTTATCTTCTTTCCCACGCGTCATGATTGAAAATCTAAATATGTAAATACGTAAATATCAAAACGGTATAACAGTCTGCTCCGCTCGCTTCTGCTTCGCGTTCGCGGACGTCGTGTCCACTATCTCAATATGTGCCGGCGCTTCTGTCGGCTCGGTAAATGCGGAGGCGACGCCTGCGCCCGCGAGGTTGTCGTTTCCGACCGCATTCGCGCCTGCAGCATTCTCCTCTCCAGCGCCTGTCGCAAACGTAGAGTTTTCAATAGAAAATGTACCTGTGGAGAGCGAGCCCGCGAACCAAACAAGCGCGATAAGAACAGTGAGAACCGCCGCCGACGCGAATGCTACCTGCTTACGCACGCGGTGTGGCTTAGCTCTGACGCGCTCAATGTGTTCCAGAAACTTTTTCATATTACGGCGTTATCACAATTATACGCCCATCCAGCCCCGCAAGGTCCTTCTTCTTCAGCGTGAGTTTCTCGGTCTTCTCGCTCCCGTTCCCCGCCTCTTTCAAAAAGGATTCAAGCGCCTTGGGCGCTCCCATGCCGCTCCAGTGCATCGGCACGATGATTTTCGGCTCAAGCGACACCGCGAGTTCGTGCGCCTTGGCGGACGTGAGCACGCCATCACTTCCTATCGGGACGAAAAGTACGTCTATCTCGTCAAGCCCCTCGCGTGCTTCGCTGGAAAGCTCAGCATCTACGACGGCACCCAAGTGGACAAGTGTCATGTCCTCAAGCTCTACACTATAAATAGTATTGACCGCCTCTTCTTGTCCTTTTTCTAGCCCGTATTTTGACTTTGAGAGAAACCCCTGGATGACGACATTCTGCCGCTCGTATTCGCCGGGGCCGGTGATGGCGAAGGGTTTTTTGTCGCCATAGGCGACCTCCTCTACGCCGTTCATATCCGGGTGGTCGCGCGAGACGAGCGCGATATCCGCGCCGAAGCGCACCGCCGGAAGCGAGGCACCTTTTGCGATGGGATCAAAGACGAGCGTGAGGTCGCCGAACGTAACCTTGAAGCATTGCCCGCCGTGATGCGTGATAACCATATATATATTGTAGCATTTTTTGACTCTATTTGCTATAGTGCGTCTGTTGCGTGCGAGAGAAGTACATATCAGCTAACCCTTGCGCCGAAAGGTTCAAGTACTGATTTGGAAAATCTGCACTGCTTTTATATATGTCTGAAGAAGTAAAGAGTAAGAAGGCCGCTCCGACGACCATTCATTTGCCCGAAGGCCACCCGATGGTTGGTTTTATTGATTCCATACCGACGCCGCCATCTGCTGGCGACCTGATTGAGGGTATAATTATTGCCATTAGCAGAGGGCGAGTTTACATTGACCTGCCGCCGTTTGGCACCGGCATCATCTACGGCCGCGAGTACCTCAACGCCGCCGATGTGCTCCGCAAGGCGAATCCGGGTGATACCATCAGCGCGAAGGTCGTAGACTCCGCCGGCCGCGACGGTTATATAGAACTCTCACTCAAGGAGGCGCGACAGGCGGCTATCTGGGGCGAGGCCGAGACGGCCATCCTCTCGCAGACGCCCTACTCGCTTACCGTAGAGGAGGCAAACAAGGGCGGGCTCATCCTCTCCTGGCAGGGCATCCAAGGGTTCCTCCCCGCTTCCCAACTCGCGAAGGAGCATTATCCGCGCGTGCCGGAGGGC
>CAYHGO010000035.1:0-5571 GCA_964356215.1 uncultured Candidatus Saccharibacteria bacterium
CCTTCCCGCACCCGGGCTTCCCGATAAAAAATACCGTGCGTGTTTCCATTTTATTTATATTTCTGTAAATCGTTTAAGACACTAGCAATTTGTTCACGGAATTCTGGTAGATGGTTGCGTGACGTATGGTAAACATCGTCTATGATAATCTCCGGATAATCATGGGCAAGAATGTCACGAAACGCTGCTGCTTTCTTCCATTCAATCTTGGGATACTTCTCTCGCAATACATTTGGTACATGCTTTATTGCTTCTCCAATAATCTCGAAACGGCGTATAACTGCATCTTGCAATTCCGTATTCGTTCGAAACTCGTCTGCCGAAACAGGTTTTATATATTTGATAATAAGCTCACATGACTCAAGAACATCTTGAAGATAGACGGTAAGACTTCTATTCATATTCAAATAATTTTCACGCGCTCACGCTCAACATCCTCACGAAACTCCTTACGCAACGCATTAATATGTACAAGATCAACCTTCTTCCCGAGTGCATCCTCAAGAGCCAGCTTTGTGCCGGCAAAAGCGAAAAGACCACGAATCTTATCGAATCGTACGAGTATATCTACGTCGCTATCTGGACGATTCTCGCCGCGCACAGTTGAACCAAAGATATATGCTTCAACAGCATGATTATCTCTCAACACAGGAGCGCTACGCTTTATTATTTCTGCAATCTGATCGCTCATGCGGGCACTATACCACACTCTCGCGTATTCATCTTTCCATCATGCACCCGGGCTTCCTGACAAAAAATACCGTGCGCGTGTCGTTCATACATCGAGTGTACGGGAAATATAACGTTTTAGGAAGTCGCGATATTTGACTGCCGCCTCTTGTTTATCAGTATCAGTCGTACCAAGCATATAGAGATGACATCATGATGAGAGAGGTGTATACGACAAAAAGACGGTTGGTTTCTTGAGACGGCATTTCCTTTTTCAAATACTCATGATAGCCGCGCATAACTGCGTTAAATTCATTCTCACCAGCGAGAGCAAATACATCGGTAGCAAGACGGTATAGGTTTAATAAAGGAGGACCGAAACGCCATGCATCTTTTGGCGGGTGGGTATCAAACAGATACAGCGTCTGGTCTACATAAAACGCGTTAAGACTATGGAGATCAAAGCAAATTGAAACTCTTGATGAATCATGCGTATACACACGAACAATGAGTTCTTTAAGCATATTCGCCAACGTTTCCTTTTCTAGTGCTGATACCTTCTCGACATCTTTAATCCATGCAACAATATCGTCATACCGCTCGAGCATACTGTCTAATAACGATTCGTCTGACATTGCTCCGTTCCACACAAAGTTCTTCTCGCGCTCGGCAAATTGTCTTCCTATCTCATAAAAATCGTTCGTGGTTAAATCGCTCTTCATCAAGCGATCAAAAAGTATCGTACCTGCAGGCATTCGTTTGGTTATAAACATGAGTTCCTCTGCGTTCTTTTCATCCACAAACTGAATACCGGCGTCGTCTACCTTTACACCTTGTAGGTGCAGATATACTTCCTTCGTCAGTTGTTGATTCCACTCAAAATCTGCCTTGGAAAAAGCAAACCTGTCCTGCTTGGCCGAAACATCATGAAAACTACTATTAAAGAAATCGTTGTCATTTTTGTACACCTTATACACTCGTTCATTAAATAAATAGACATTGGAAATAACTGTCTCAATATGTTTCGGTATACCGGATTCGCCGGATACTTTTCCGGCATGCAAAAGCTCTAACAATGGTTTCTGTAAGTACATTATGATGTTGGTTGGGCTACCAAGCGGCGCAATTTCCTGTCAAAAAGCACTTGTTTCTCGTGACCGCCATAGTGTATGCGAATCGGCACATCGCCACTTGGAAGCGGTTTATACAGGTCTATATCAATATGCTCTCCAAATATCGGCGTATTCGTGGAGCCGAATGTATGAATGCCGAATACATCATCAAGAAGAAGTGATAAAAGCTCGTAATGTGATACGAATACCAAGTGTGGCACTTCGCCTTTTAAATCTTTTTTCTCCATAAACGAGACAAGACGATCAATTTCTCGGTACATACGTCCACGCTTTTCTTCGTTAGTTTCTATTCTCTCCGGATTATCATAGAAAAAAGGGTCGTTGTAGTGAGCTTCTGCCCACGCTTCTTGTGTAGTGCCCAGTTTCTTTACAAGTTCGCCTTGAATCTCTTTGTCGCGGAAATCAGTGCTACGCAATCCTGGAATTCGTATCCATCGAGCCTGCGACGAATCTTTTGTTTCATCTTGGGCTCCTTCTTCGATTGATTCTGCGGTTCCCTTTGCTCGTTCCTTTGGAGAGTGTCCAATTATTACTGGGGCTCCTTTTTCTCGCGCTATGGTCTTGCCTTTTTCTTGAGCACGGGCAATGCCTCGGTCGGTAATATCACGACCGAGGCCGGTATAATCTGTTTCTTCATGACGGGAAAAAGTAATTCTCGCGAGTAGTTGTGGAGTCTGTTCCTGCTTCTTTGGACCGGATTCGGAACTCATACTGAAAGTATATCACTGCGCGTAATCGGTCGGTTTTTAGTATTCGCGGAGGGAGACCTGGGCGTCTATTTTGTGCGCGAGGTCTAATGCGACCTGGACGGCGATGAGAAGCGCCGTCCCGCCCAAGACGAGCGTCGTGACGCCGGTGAGGCCCTGGATGATGGAGGGCGCGACCGCGATGAGACCGAGGAAGGAGGCGCCGGGGAGCGTGACGCGATTCACGACTTTGCCGATGTACTCCTCCGTCTCGCGGCCCGGGCGCACGCCCGGGACGAAGGCGCCCGACTTCTGCAGATTTTCCGCGACGCGGTGCGGTTCAAATGTGACGGCCGTATAGAAATAAGTGAAAAGCACCACGAGCAGGAAGTAGATTGCGCCATACTGCCACGGATTAGAAAGGAAAGCCGTGTACCAGAGCGCTGCAGAAGAAGCGGAGGTGATGTTCACCGCCCCGAGCATAGAGAGCGCCATCTGTGGCAAAAGAAGGAGCGAGAGCGCGAAGATGATGGGAATGACGCCCGCCTGCAGGAGGCGTATCGGGAGATAGGTGGCCGCGCCCTGCGAGAGCGCCGCGCCGCGCACCGCCCGCGCGTAAGCGATCGGTATGGAGCGCTCGGCGTCAGACACAACGACGACCGCATAAATCATCGCAAGGCCGAGCGCGATGAAAGCGAGGTACGCGGGAATGTTCGCCGCGGTCGCGGCGAAGAGGGTCTGTGAGATGCTTGCCGGCACGCTCGCGAGGATGCCCGCGAGGATGATGAGGCTGACCCCGTTCCCGATGCCGAATTCGGTTACCAGCTCGCCGAGCCACATGAGGAGCATGGAACCGGCGACGATGAGCGCGATGTTCGCGATAAGCGCGGTGGAGGTCAGGTGCGCGATGACGCCCTGACTCTCAAGCAGGAAAAGGAAACCGACGCCCTGCAGGACCGCGATCGGGATGGTCAGGAGGCGGCTCCATTCTATGAATTTGGCGCGGCCGGCTTCGCCCTCCTCAAAGTACGCCTGCTTCACCTGCGGGAAGATGATGGTGCCGAGCTGCATGATAATGGAAGCGGTGATGTAGGGACCGACGCCGAGCATCACCAGCGAAAGATTGGAAAGCCCGCCGCCGGAGAAGATGTTCAGGAGGCCGAAAAATTGATTGTTCGCGAAGAATGCGGCAAGCGCATTCTTGTCCACGCCCGGAATGGGCACCGATGCGAGGACACGGAAGAGCGCGAGCGAGGCCGTCAGGAAGAGAATACGGGAACGTATCTCGGAAGCGCCGAAAGCGAGTTTGAGTTTATGTATAAAAGCATTAAGCATGGATAGTGCCTCCGGCCGCAACGATAGCGGCTTTTGCGGCATCGGAGAGATCGCAATCTCTGACAATGAGCGATTTGGAGATGACGCCCGCGCCAAGAATCTTTACGGCCGGCGCGCGCCCCTTCGCCCTGCGTACGAGCCCTTTCGCGAGCAAGGTTGCCGGCGAGACGGTCTCGCCGGCCTGGTACACCGCTTCAAGCATCGCAAGGTTCACGGGAGCGGCTATGACGCGGTTGCCGCGGACCGTGCGCGCGCGGTTCTTGCCGTAGCCGCGGCGCTTCGGAAGCTTTTTGATGAGGTCGCGGACTTCCGGGCGGATTTTGTGCCCGGCGCGCGCGGTCTGTCCCTTTCCGCCGCGGCCGGAGGTCTTGCCGCGCTTGCCGCCGCGACCGACGGGCGGATTTTTTCTATTTTTTGTACGGGGAGAGAAAGAGTTGAGTTGCATATGTTACATTTCATTACTTCACTCTGAGTTCCTTGAGCGCGGCGACTGTGGCGCGCGCGATGGTGAGCTTGTTCTTGGTGCGCGTGTGAATCTTAGCCACGACATCGGTCACGCCCGCAAGGTCAAGCACGGTACGCATCGCCGAACCCGCCACGAGGCCGCGCCCTTCAGAGGGGATAATCTCCACGATGGAGGAAGCGTATTTGGCTTTGACCTGATGCGGGATGGAGCCGGAAGCAATGCGCGGGACCATGAAGAGATTTTTTCTTGCATCGCGCGTTGCCTTATCTATGGCGAGCGCCGTATCTGCTCCCTTCCCGAGACCGACACCGACGCGGCCTCTGTGGTCGCCGATGACGACCACCAAGCTGAAGTTGAAGCGGCGGCCGCCAGCCATCACGCGCGCCACGCGCCGCGCGTCGATGGTAACCTGGGCAAATTCGCCGCGCTCGCGCGGCGCGCGGCCGCGACCGCCGCCGCGTTGAACGCGCCCGCGAAGCGCCCCGCGACCGCCGCCGCGGCCACCCGTCGGGCGCGCGGTAGCCGGAACGGCCTCAACGGCAATCGGCGCGGCTTCCTCAACCGCGATAACTTCAACCTCCGGCGCAATCGCGCTTCCCACCTCTTCTATAATCTCCGGTTTCAAGGATGTAGTCATGGTATTTAAAAAGAAAGGCCGCCTTCGCGCGCGGCGTCGGCAAGCGCCTTCACTCCTCCCGCGTAGCGGTAGCCGCCGCGGTCAAAGACGATGGCCGTGATGCTCTTCGCTTTCGCCTTCTTCGCGATCTCCGCACCGACGGCCTTCGCCTGCACGCCCAGTGAACCCTTTACGCCGCGGCCATGCGCTGCGATAAGCGTCGTCCCCGCCGTATCGTCAATAAGTTCGGCGGATATAAAGCGATTGCTGCGAAAGACCGCAAGGCGCGGACGCGCCGTTGTTCCTTTAATAAGCGCGCGCACCCGCGCATGGCGGCGTTCGCGGAGCTCTCTGTTCGTTGAAGGTTTGTGTTGCATGTTGTTCGTTGGCAGTTTCGGCTTGGCTGTTTATTCCTAGACAGCTTTCTTACCCTGCTTGCGCAGGATGACTTCGCCCTCGTAATGGACGCCCTTCCCGAGGTACGGCTCCGGCGGCTTCACGCGGCGGATATTCGCTGCGAACTGTCCGACCGATTCCTTGTTCGCACTTTCAAGTGTCATCACATTCTTCTCGACCTTCACGGCTACCTCTTCCGGTATCGGGAGCGAGACCGTGTGCGAGAAGCCGACCGTGAGCACGACATCCTTGCCTTTGACTTCCATCTTG
>CAYHGO010000036.1:0-5570 GCA_964356215.1 uncultured Candidatus Saccharibacteria bacterium
CTTTTGGGGTTGCTGGCGCGCTTTTCGTCAATTGGGGGCCGTCCAGGGCCGCGCTTCTTTTCTTTTGCATTTCTGTTGGCTGTTGGCTGTTGTCTGTTTTCTGTTTCTGCGATTGCCATCTCCACATACGGTCCGAAACGCCCATTTTTTATATAAATAGGCGCGCCGGTGTCCGGATGATTTCCTATTGGTTCATCTCCTTTAATTTCCGAACCGTCCTTTATGCGCGCGCCAAGGCACTCCGGATACTTTTTACAACTCATAAACACGCCCCCGCGCCCAAGCTTGTTCTCCATCGGGCCGCCGCAGATTGGGCAAGGGAACTCTGTCCCCGAGTCGCCGAGCGAAGTCGCTTTCGGCAGTTTATCTTTAGCACGCACTGCTTTTTCAAACGGTTCGTAAAACGCGGTCAATGTTTCCGCATATCCCCGTTCTCCTCGCGCTATTTCGTCCAGCTCGTCTTCCATTTCTGCGGTAAAAGTATCGCTCACGTATTCCGAAAAATTTTCTTCCAGCCAGCCCGAGACGACCATGCCGGTCGCTGTCGGTTTCAATGCTCTCGCTAGTTTTTCAACATACCCGCGGTCCTGAATCGTCTTCATTATAGACGCGTATGTTGAAGGGCGACCGATACCGCGTTTCTCCAATTCCCTGATAAGGCCGGCTTCCGTATAGCGGTTCGGCGGTTCCGTTTGTTTCTCTTCCGCGCCAAGCGATACGAGAGTTAGTTTATCGCCGACAGCAACTTTCGGCAGTTCTACGTCCTCGCCGCGCGCTTTAATATCCAGCTTGAGCCAGCCGTGGAAGAGTACTCGCGAACCGTTCGCGGTAAATGATGGGATGTTCGCGTCTGCTTTTACTGAAATATTTGTGCGCATAATTTTCGCCGCCGACATTTGCGAGGCGAGAGTGCGAATCCGTATCAGTTCGTATAACTGCGTTTCGTCCGGCGTGGAGCCTGCACGCATATGAAATGGGTCCGTGGGACGAATGGCCTCATGCGCCTCCTGCGCATTCTTGCTCGTCGTTTTGTATACTCGCACGCGCAGATATTCCTTGCAGAATTCTTTTTCAACAACGCTCGCCATCTTTGCGATCGCCTCTTTCGCCAGGTTCACCGAGTCGGTGCGCATATAGGTGATATGACCGGCCTCATAGAGTTTCTGCGCGGCGCGCATCGTGCTCGAAGGTGCAAACCCCAATCTGGTAGAAGCTGTCTGTTGGAGGGTTGAGGTAGTAAAGGGCGGGCGAGGATTGCGTTCCTCTGCTTTCTCAGAGACATCGGCGACGCTCCAGCGCGCGCTTCGGCCGGCATTCACAATGCCATCAGCCTCTTCTTTTGTTGCGGGCTGTTTAGTACAGGTCGTGGCGATATCGCCGGCTTTAGACTTGAAAAGTGCAGAAAGCACGAAGTAGATGACAGGAATGAACGCCCCAATTTCTCGCTCACGTTCAGCAAGAATGCGTAATGCTGGCGACTGTACGCGCCCTGCTGATAAACCATATCTCACTTTTTTCCAAATGAGGCCGGAGAGGTCGTAGCCGACGATACGGTCCAAAACGCGCCGCGCTTCTTGCGCGCGGCGCAAATTCTCGTCTATATCTCGCGGATGCGCTAGCGCTTCGTCAATCGCTTCTTTAGTTATTTCATGATAAGTAACTCGTTTGGGTTTTCGTATTTGGTGCTTCGTGCTTCCGAGGTCTTTGATGACCTCGGCAATGTGCCAAGCGATCGCCTCGCCCTCGCGGTCGGGGTCGGTCGCGAGGTATATCTCGTCGGCCTTTGCCGCGGCGCGCTGTATCTTCGCGATGACCTCGCGCTTATCGGCGGGCACGACATAATGCGGGATAAACCCGCCTTCAATATCCACCGCGTCGGTGTTACTCTTCGGCAGGTCGCGGACATGCCCGACTGAGGCAAGGACGTCATATTCCTTGCCGAGGTAATGCCCGATGGTGCGCGCCTTGGTCGGCGATTCTACGATGAGTAGTTTCTTGCTCACGTTCTAACTCATAGCGCGTGTACCTATATTGTGTCAAACGATCTCTGCGCGTATCGGATGATGGTCGGAGCCGAGGCGGTCGGGGAGAACCTCTGCGTTTTTTATTGAAAACGAGTTTGAAACGAGGATGTGGTCCAACTGGCTCCCGCCGAACGCGTGCGTTACTTCTCCGCGAAGCGGGTTCAGGAGCTTGTGCTCCACAAAACACTTCTCGATGTGCGTTCGTTCGCGGTGATAGAGGAGAGCGTCGGCGGAGGAGCCGCCAAGGAGCCAGTTGAGGAGCGACACGCGCGGGGACTCGACGATGTTGAAGTCGCCGCAGACTATCGTTGGCCGAGAAGTATCGCGCTTCGCCATCGCGAGCTCAAATTCTTTCAACCGCCACGCGGGCTGGGCGAGGATAAGATGGAGATTGAAAATACGTAGCGGTTTCCCGTCGATTGTCATATCGGCATAGAGGCCACCGCGGTTCCGAATCTTTGAAAAGTATTTATTCGGCATCAGATGGACGAACAGGCGCGTTCGCCAAGGGAGGAGATGCCAGTAATCGGCGAAGGGTATCTCGCCCTGTGCGGTAATCGGATGCTTCGACAATATCACGTTGAACATGGGCACCGTCTGCGACCCGTATACTTTTTCTACATCGGTGCGAGATGCAATGGAAACGGGGAGTGTTTTCAGCCGCGCGCGAAACTCCTCGGGCACTTCCTGCAGGCAGAAAATGTCAAAGTCGCTCTGTGAAATGAACTCAAATGCGCGGTCCAGCTCGCGATTGCGAAACAGCATGTTCCAGGAATAAATTCGCATACATCAAGTACGGCGCCAGGCGCCGAACTCTTCTTTAATGAGACCACGAAGCTCCAGCGCGACGAGTGCTGTCAGCGTCTCGCCCGGATTAGCAGAACTTGAACGGAGGATTTCATCACGCGTCATGGGCTCTCCCAGCATATTCCAGATAACAAGCTCGGCGTCTTCAAGGTCGCTCGGCGCCGTTCCGCCCGAGGCGGTCTCGCGCGGCGGTATACCGAGCGCTTCAAGGAGGTGGAGGGAGTCGGCGATGAGCGCGGCGCCGAGGCGGATGAACAAATGCGGGCCGAACGCGTGCGGGTCGCCGATACGATGGGGAATACAGAGCAGGTCGCGATTGTACTCGCTCGCGAGTCGCGCCGTGATGAGCGTTCCCGACTTCTCTCCCGCTTCTACGACAAGCACGGCGTCTGCGATCCCCACCATGAGCCGATTGCGCTCCGGGAAATAGCGGACATGCGAAGGCGTGTCTGGCTCATATTCAGAGAGCATGCCGCCACCTTTCGCTAAGAGTTCTTTCGCGAACGCGCGGTTGCTACGCGGATACAAGATGGAATCGTGGAGCCCCGAGCCGGGGAAGGCGAGCGTGTGGAGCCCGGCGGCGAGTGCGGCCTTGTGCGCACAGGTGTCCACCCCGAGCGCAAGTCCGCTCACGATAGAGACAGGGTAGCCCGCAAGCCCGGTGATAAGCTTCTGACAGGCCTCCTGCCCGTAGCGCGTCATCGCGCGGCTACCGACCACAGTGAGCAGTTTATTTCCTTCGGGCGGCATCGCGCCCCGCACCCACAGCCGCTCCGGCGGTTGGGGAATCTCCAAAAGTTGTGCAGGCCACTCCGCCTTCGGCAGTTCTCGTATCTCCATCCCTGCAGTATATCTCGCGCGTTTGTACATGTTCAGAACAATACGCAGGTATCCACAATAAGGTGCGGTCGTCCCTTATGTTGGATAGTGCTATTAAAAGTTTGTACCGGTCGGCACATAGCGTGGATTTCGGCTTGCAATAACACAAACCATGATGTATCTTCTCATTCAGACAAGAGGAGATTCCATCATGGCAATAGTTAATGGAGCAGTACGTCGTCCTAATGTGCGCCAGAGCGGCGGGGAGTCAATCAAATTCAAGGACGACGCAATGGTTGAAAACAGGATCAAGCACCACCTTCTTGAAACTAAGGCTAAAAAGAAGTTCCGACTTCGGCGCGCAACGAAACAAAAACAAAAGGAAAAGGTAGCCAGAGCAGTAGAACGGCTCCGGCAGCATTCTGCTCAACGCCACGATGATAACGAATAATAATTACCAGTCCCGACCAATGGAGAGCCCTTGCTCCCACCGGCCGGGGCTTCTTCATTTATTTATTTGATATACTGGGAACCACATGCTGGACATACATTTTATTCGGGAGAATGTTGAACTGATTAAAGCCGGAGCGGCGAAGAAGCATATTGAGGTTGACCTTGCTCGCCTTATCAAGGTGGATGACGAACGCAAGCTTATCAGGCAGGAACTGGACACGAAGCGTGCGGAACAGAACCGCCGAAGCAACGAAATCCAGATAAACAAGGGCGTGGAACGGGAGAAGCTTATTGAGCAGATGCAACACCTGAAGGCCGGTATGGCCGAGGGCGAGGAGCGGCTTAAACAGGTGATGGTTGAGTGGCAGCAGCTGATGCTTACGGTGCCGAACATTCCAGATATGTCGGTGCCCGATGGTGAGAGCGATGCCGATAACATGGAGGTAAAGAGATGGGGAGAGCCGACGGCGTTTTCATTTGCACCGAAGGACCATGTAGAGCTCATGACCAATTTAGGAATGGCGGATTTTGAACGTGGAACAAAAGTGGCGGGATTCCGCGGCTACTTCCTCAAGGGCGACGGTGTTCTTTTAGCGAACGCGGTGTGGCAATTAGCGCTGAAGCATTTCGGCGCGAAAGGCATGACGCTCATGAGCGTGCCGAGCTTGGTGCGCCGCGAACCTTTCATGGGCACCGGCTATCTGCCTCAGGGCGAAGAAGATTTGTACAAGACGCAAGACGGTGAATATCTCGCAGGTACGGGCGAGGTGGCGACGATGGGTTATCACATGGACGAAATAGTTGATATGGAGAAGTTCCCAATGAAATTCCTCGCGTTCTCTCCCTGTTTCCGTCGCGAAGCGGGCGCGCACGGCAAGGATGTACGCGGCCTCATTCGTGTGCACGAATTCTTCAAATGGGAGCAGGTCGTGCTCTGCAAGGCGGAGCACGGTGAGTCGGTGCGCCTGCATGAATGGCTGAACCGCAACACTGAAGAATTCATTGAACTTCTGAATATCCCGTACCATACGGTCGCGAATTGCGGCGGCGACCTTGGCCTCGGACAGGTCAAGAAGTATGACATAGAGCTCTGGGTTCCAACGGAGTCGGAAGGTAAGGGACAGTACCGCGAAATAAGCTCGGCTTCCTACTTCCACGACTTTCAGACGCGCCGGCTCAATATCCGCTACCGCGATACGGAAGGGAATATGCGCTTCCCGCACTCGCTCAACTCAACCGCGATACCGACTCCAAGGATCCTTGTTTCTATCATTGAGAATTACCAGCAGGAGGACGGCACGATTAAGGTGCCTGCCGCGCTGGTGCCGTATGTGGGGAAATCAATCATCGGCAGGCCAGAGTAGCCAGCTCGGCGCACGGCGGCTCAAGAATCGCCGTCGCGGGCGAATTGCGTTTATCACCCTGATCCTTCTGCTTGGCGGCGGCATACTCTATGGACTCAATCAC
>CAYHGO010000037.1:0-904 GCA_964356215.1 uncultured Candidatus Saccharibacteria bacterium
GCGGAGAAGGGCGAAGGGTGCGGGGCTTCTAGGACGAGATGCTTTTCGCGGTTAATGTGCGCGCCTTTCGCTTTCGCATAATTGCCCCAAAGCATGAAAACGAGGCCCGCGCGCTCCTCCGAGAGCGTTTTGATGGCGGCGTCGGTAAACGCTTCCCACCCCTTTTCCTGATGCGAGCCGGCTCTTCCGGCCTGCACCGTCAGGGTCGCGTTGAGAAGAAGCACACCCTGTTTCGCCCAGCGCGCGAGATCTCCGCTCCTGTTTGTGAAAGTCTGACTTTCACAGTGCAGGTCGCTTTGAATTTCTTTAAAGATATTCCGGAGCGAGGGCGGGACGCGCGTGTCGGCGCTCACAGCAAAGGCGAGGCCGTTTGCCTGCCCTTGCCCGTGATAGGGGTCCTGCCCCAGAATGACCACCTTCACCTTCTCAAACGGGCATAAGTCAAAAGCTTTGAAAATATTCTTCGGGTGTGGATACACCGTGTTTTCCTTGTACTCTTTCTTTACGAAATTTGTGAGTTCCGCAAAATACGGCTTCTCAAACTCGCCTTTCAAGTGTTTCGCCCACGACGGCTCTATCTTCACATTCATGCGGCAAGTATAAAACAACGCAAGAGAAATTGCTGGTCGGTGCATCAAACTTGGTATCCACAGAGATGTACCTATAGGTACAAGTTAGGGGATAGTAGCTTTTCGGATTCAAGAAGTTGTTTCTTCCTTTCTGTGCCGCCGCGGTTGTAGCCGCCGAGGGAACCGTCAGCGTGAATGACGCGGTGGCACGGGACTGTTTGGTCATAGTTATTTTTCATAATGGCGCCGACGGCGCGGGCGGGGCCGCGGGGGGCCCCCCCCCCCCCCCCCCCCAAAAAAAATTTAAATTTTTAAATTTTTTTTTAAAGAGACAA
>CAYHGO010000037.1:914-5310 GCA_964356215.1 uncultured Candidatus Saccharibacteria bacterium
TTTTTTTTTTGGCGCGGGGGGGGGGGGGGGGGGGGGGGGGCGCCCCCCCCCCCCGCGCCACTTCCATATATGGTAGCGTTTTACCTTTTGGGATTCTGCGGACAATTTCTCGAACGCGATCGGCAAATGAGCTTTTCTCCATACGCGCCTATGTGACAAGCGGGACGAACGCAAATCCTTCGTGGCAAACCGTTTTGAAATCATTGCCGACACGATCCACGACGCAAATGGCATCGCGTACTGCGATGACCATCCGCCCGCCGTCTGCGAGCTGTCGTTTGAGCGTTTCCGGAATTTCTTCGGCGGAAGCCGAGACGAGAATGCGGTCAAAGGGCGCGGATTCCGACTTTCCCAGTTCACTTCCCGCCTGTTCAATATGCGCATTCGTAAACGAATAGGTTGAAAGATTTTTTGAGCCGAGAGCGACAAGTTCTGGAATGCGTTCAACACCGATAACCGACCCAACCGGACCGACCAGATGCGCGAGGAGCGTCGTCGTCCAGCCCGAGCCGCTCCCGACATCCAGCACACGGTCGCCCGGCTGTGCCGCAAGCCACTCCAAGCAGAACGCAACAACAGTCGGCTGGGAAATGGTCTGCCCATCGCCTATCGGCAAGGCGGTGTCCAGGTATGCATTACGCTTTGATGCTTCTCGCATGAATCGCGAGCGGTCCACTGCGCGGAATGCATCTTCTACCGCCATCGTTCGTATCGCTCCGGTCTCTTTAAGAAATGCGGTGAGTGAATCGTTCGTCATAGCGCGCACAGTATTACGTCTTTTTCTTGTTTCCGGCATGAAGTTCAAGCAGTATCTTGCCGGCGCTCTCGCGGTAGGTGCAGTATTCACACGGCCCGCCGCCGAAGGCGGTGCCGATAAGGGGAACGTCGTCGCTCATAAGCATCTCTTTTAAATCAAAAATTGCCGGTTCAACCCATGTATCGCTCCCAGTGTAAGGGATAAGCTCTATGTCAAACTCTAGCTTGCCGTCAAACGCTTTCGCATCCGATTTCCCGTTCACATACACGAAATAGCCGGTCGGCGAAACTTTAAAACCATTCCTGCGGAAGAGCCACTGATATATCTCCATCTGCCGTTTATACGAATCATAGAGGTCATTAACCGTACTCGGCCCTATTTTCTTGCTGGTCGCCTTGTAATCCACGATGATGAATTCCCCCGCGGGATTGACCCACACATCGTCAACGCCGCCGCGGATGAGAAGGTTCGTCGGCGCATGCAGATGGCTGATGCCGCGCCGAAGCGCATCGCGCCACTCTTCTATCCGGTCATCGGCGAGCGGCACGGCGTCCAGTCCGTAGCGCTCTACGAGCGGGTGCTTGCTCCCGTTGGCGCGGTGAATATCAAACTCGCGCTTTAAGAGCTCGTCCACCGCGTTATTGAGCGTGAACGCGGGCATGGAGGGGCGCTTCACGCCGAGCCGCATGTCCAGATACGCACAGCGCGGGCACTCGGTAAATAGGTCCAGCTTGGAGCGGCTTACTTTGAACGGTTCATGCGAAGACGGGTCAAAGGCGCTGTTGCGTTTGAAGCCAGTCATGTTACGGGACGGTTGAGAAATAGGCGACGACGCGCAGACCGGTCTCAAAATCCACATAGACGCTGTTGACTGCGGGGTCAAAGGCGCCGTTGTCGTCGCGGTACAGCTGAATGGCGTACGGACGGTCCGGTTCGGTGGAACGCAGGAGCGATATGAGGAAAGCGCTTTTTGGACCGGTTGCGCGCGCGGCGCCAAGCACGTTCCCGAGGTCGCGCCCGTTCACCTCACGCACGGCGACCCACACGCCCGGCGGCGGCACGGTTATCGATTCAACGATAACCGAATTGCCGGCAGGCTGGTCAATGACAGAGACCGCGCCGCTTTCCAGCAGCGCGGACTGCGTAGAAGTAGCGAGCGGTGCCGAAGATACGAATGGCAGGGAGGGCATGGTGTCTCCTATAAACCAGGCGCCCGTAAGGAGAACGCCGAGCATAATGCCGGCCACAAAAGAACTTGTTGAAAAATAGCTCATACGAGAACTGTATCACGAGGCGCTGAAGAGAGCGAAAGGAGACCGTCTATCTCGGCCAAGAGCTCGCCGACACGATCGGCCGGCAGGTGGAGAAGGTCCAGCAGACGGCGGTTTCGCGCGAGCGCATCTGCGGCGACGACACCCTGGTCTATCAACAGCCGTTTCTCGGCGCGCGAAAGCAGGGTCAGGGCGGTGAGCGGATACACCCTGGCCTGGCTCATGCGCATGAAAAGACCATTATTCGCCGGATAGCTCCAGCCGAGGAGTTCCACTCCCGCGCACTCTGCGTAGGCGATGGCTTCGGAGGTGAACTTGGTGTTGGTGATCAGGAGGCCGCGATTAAGCGGGCAGGAACGAACCGCCGGGTCGCATGCGAATATGTCGTCAAAGCGGCTCTTCACGTAGAGCGCTATCTTAAGGTCGGTTTTATACCCCGGGTCGTTGTGGTACTTAAGCTCGGCGGCGAGATGGTCATGCTCCCCAGCGTGCGTGGCATAGAGGTCTACTTCGTGTGCAACGCACTTCCCCTGTATGACCTTGCGCGTCTGCACCTCCCAGCCCTCGGCGCGATAAAGATGCGATATGAAATCTTCAAACGGGTGGCCGGAGGGCCCGAGCTCCAGGAGGGCCCTCCGGAGCGCGTAACGCGCGGCAACCGGGCGCGCCTCTCGCCGAAGAAGGGCGAAGGCGCGCGCGTAAATCTCTTTAGAAGCGACCCCCGGCACGACTGTGCCGGTGATGGTCTCGGTTATCCGCTCCGCCGTGTGCTCGCCCGCGCCCGCTCTCCGAAGCGAAGTAACGAGACGTGCCGGATCAAACGCTTCTCTTGACCCGTCGGCTTTAATGATGGTCGGCAACGTCATGAGACGGTCGTCGCCGCGATGCCGTTCACGGTCGCGGTTATCGGGAGGCCCGAGGGCGCGCTGACCGTCGCCTTAAAGTCCATGCGCGTGGGTATTTGCAGGCAGACGCCCGTGTCATTTGCGAACATAAGCGCAAGCCGAATGCTTTCAGCGCCGGATTCGTCGCCGGTAAGATACGCCTCGGCAGTAACGGTAACACACGCGTTCGGCGCTTCAAGCGAACCAGTAATAGTATGCGCGCCGTTTTTGAAGGAATCACGCAGGGTAACAACGGGGACGCTCGCTGCCGCATCCAAAGTTGACTGCATCTCTGTAACATCGCGCGTATGCGGCACTGAAATAATGAAGCTTATAACGAGCACGAGCGCAAAAATTGACGCGGCAAGCCATAAGCGTGAAGACTTCATGCGACAATAATAGCACCCCCTACGCGATAATTCCTCCTCCGACCAGCGCACCGTTTCGGTAAAAGACGATTGACTGGCCGGGCACGGGTAGTTCAGGAAGCGGTTCGTCGCTCATGAAGCAATCGCTCTCCACGCGGCCCGAGCTACGCGGGCCGCGATACCGCGTCTGCGCCGACACGGATAACACCCGGGGCTGGTCAACGGGAATCTGCCAATTCGCATCGGTAAACTGGACGAAGTGGATAACTGGCACGCGCGTTTTGGAAACCTGAATCTCTCCCTTCCCTATGTCCTTTCCGACTATATACCACGGACCCGCGGAGCGCGGGACCCGTTGGCCTATAGTATACAAAAGCGCCGGATTATCGGCGCCGAATTCTTTTTCTAAAAATTCTTTAACTGACACACTGCCGAGAAAGCAGATTCCTTGGCTGTCTTTTTTTTCCGCGACCGGCAGATTAAATTTCTTAGCGAGCGCGCGCACTTCTTTTTTTTCATAATTTCCAACTGGGAATATAGCCGCATTTAAAATATCTTTCGGCACAGCCCAGAGAAAATAACTTTGGTCATTTTCTCCGTTGCGATAATGCCCCATCGCAATTGCGTCCGCTCCTTCAGTCATAGCGTAACGATAAAATGCACCAAACTTAACCTCGCGATTACACATCACATCCGGATTAGGCGTCCGCCCGTTGCGATATTCCGCAATCAAATAATCTATGACGCTTTTCTTATATTCCGCGCTCGCATCAAGAGTGCGAAACTGGATATGAAGCCGAGCCGCCACCCGCATCGCGTCGCGGCGCTCATCTGCCCATGTGCATGGCATTCCAGGCGGATACCATCCCTTGATAAACACGCCGGTTACATGCGCTCCTGCCTCTTTCAGCAACGCCGCCGATACTGCGCTATCCACTCCTCCCGACAGCCCCACGAATATATTCTTCCCTTTTACGTCCATGTCTTGTATCTAATCACGCCCAGCAATTCGTGACCACTCGCCCCTTCATATATCCATAATTCTTGCTATAGCAGAAATTGTTGAGACGGCGTGGCATCGGAATTACGGATCCCCTGTAGCGGACACCCATGATC
>CAYHGO010000038.1:0-5286 GCA_964356215.1 uncultured Candidatus Saccharibacteria bacterium
ACGGCCACTAAAGTAGGCGCAATGAGGAACGGGTCAACGCCCATGTCAATGAGGCGCGGAATGGCGCCGGCGGCGGTGTTGGTGTGGACGGTGGAGAAAACGAGGTGGCCGGTCAGCGCGGCCTGGACCGCAAGCACGGCGGTTTCTTTATCGCGTATCTCGCCGACCATGATAACGTCCGGATCCTGCCGCAGGATGGAACGCAGACCATTGGCAAAGGTATAGCCGATCTCCGGCCGCACCTGGCTTTGCGCGACGCCGGATATCTCGTATTCCACCGGGTCTTCAAGCGATACGACGTTCACCGTTTCGCGGTCGGTCTCGGAGAGCATCGCGAAGAGGGTTGTGGACTTGCCTGAGCCGGTCGGTCCGGCGATGAGGATAATGCCGTAGGGCACCTTCATCATGTCGCGGACAACGGCGAGCTGTTCTTTGGAAAAACCGACCGATTCCAGGGTCGCAGTCGCATCTGACTGGTCCAAGATGCGCATCACGACCTTCTCGCCATACTCCGTCGGAAAAGTGGAGACCCGAAAATCAATGCGGCGCTTCTCCACTGTCGCCGAGAAGCGGCCGTCCTGGGGTTTCCTCTTTTCGTCCAGTCGGAGCTTCGCCAGTATCTTGATGCGCGCGACGACCGCTTCGTGCACCTTCGTCGGCAGCTTAAGCGACGTGTGGAGGTCGCCGTCCATGCGAAAGCGAACGCGCGTTTCCGCGGGCGAGGGCTCAACGTGGACATCGGACGAATGACCCTCAATGGCGTACCGCAGTATCGTGGAGACAATTTTTGTTACCGGCGCGTCTTCTTTCATGGTCTCGCGTGGACCGGTGAGGGTGAGGGGCTCTTCGCCGGGTCCCGCTGTTTCCTCTTGGGCTGTCGGTGCGACAGCCGAGGGTCTTCCACCTTCTGCGGCGTCTGCGACGGATGCCGTCTCGTATTCGGAAAGCGCTCGTCCGACCTCGCCTGAAAGATTCTGGTAGGCGTCAATCACGCGGTCAAAATCTTGTTTCGTGATGAGGAAGACCTTGTAGGGCATGCCGATCTTTCCCGAGATGAACTGCAGGGCGTCAAGCGCTTCAATGTTGTCGGGGTCGGTAATGCCGACTTCAAGCGCTCCCTCGGAGATAGCGAGCGGCACGAATCCGTAATGGCGGGCGGAATCAATCGGAATGTAGGCGAATACCGCCTCGTCGGCGGGAGGGTCGCTAAGCAGACGGGAAGGAATCCCGTATGCCTTGCCGGCTTCGGCGAGCGCGTCCGCAAGCGAGATGCCGTGCTCGGCGAGCGCGTCCGCAAGCGGACGTTTCTTCGCCAGCGCGGCTTCAATCGCGGCACGGTCGCGCGGAGAGAGGATTCCTTTATCCGCAAGTAATCCGAGAAAATTCATTACTCATTTCCCGCTTACGCCGGGGATGAAAGCGAAGGGATCAAGGCGTCCGGCGGATTCAGGCGCGATCGGCGTCGTCAGGTCGGTAAGCGCTTTGAAACGCGGGTCGGAGAAAACGCCGGTATTAAATGCCGTCGGCAATTCGCTCATGAGCGTCTGAAACTGCAGGCGCGCCGGATTCTCGGCGAGGGACGCGGTCAGCGGCGGCTCTTCCTCTGTTCCCGTAAAGAAATACCAATATGCGCCGAGGGCGACGATGACGGCGGCGATAATAAGAAGTATGGTGTTAGAATCGGTTTTCATAGGACAGATGCTAGCGGAGCCAGTAGAGGCGCAGCGTCATCTGGTAGGTATAGACGCCGGTATCGGAACCATTCACGACAATTTCGCGGACATCCAGGAGGCGCGCGCTCCGCTCCACGCCGGCAAGAAACGTCTGGAGCGCCGCATACGTGCCGATTGCGGAGAGCGAGAGGTCTATAGAGCCAGCCAGATCCATCTCGGAGGACGGGAGCCCTTCCGAAGCCGGCGCACCCGCGCCGCTTACGGTATCCGCAGAAACGTCAATACTCGCGAGAGAGAGTCCTGAACGCGCCGTAAGCGCGTTCAGGTCCAAAATGAGTCCGACGTTATCCACCGAATCGGGCAAGAAGACGACGAGCCGCGTAAGGTCCGCAGGGTCTATCGCATTGCGGGCGGACGCGAGTTCATGCTGTCGTTTTTCGTAGTCCCTCGCCGCCTCAAGCGCCTTATTGTCGTCATCTATTTGCACCTTCGCGGCGGCTATGGACCCCGACCACGTCGGATTCACATACGCGAAGAAGATGCCTACGGCAACGACGAGCGCGAGCGTGGGGAGGATGCGGTTGTTCATGGCAGTGGCGCTGTGCCCTGCGTAGCCTCAGGCGAAGCACGAGCTGACGACGTCGCGAGAGGAGCATTCGCCGCGGCCGGACTTGGTATGCCGAAAGCGAAGAGTCCCGGGTCAAGCGTCGCCGAGAGAGCAAAAGAAACGGAACTGTCCTTATTGACGTTTATGTCCGAAAAGACGGCGTTTTTGATGCGGCCGTCCTTCGCGAAGACGTCTGAGGCGGCCGCGAGCGCATTGAAGCTCTTGGCAATGCCCGAGCCCTCTACCGTCGCAGTACCTGCATTGCCCTGCGAGAGGCGTAGCGTCGAGAAACGGACCGTTGCGGGAAGTATCTTTTCAAGTGCGGCGAAGAAACCGGAGAATGCCGGATGCCCCGCAAGCAGCGTTTCGCTTTCGGAAAGCCGGTCGCGCAGACGCACGAATTGTTCTACGGTCGCCGAATCAATGTTCTCCTGCGCTTTTTTAATCTCTTTGTCCTTAGCGGTCTGGCTTGCCGCAAGGATGCGGTCGTAGGAAAAGACCCCCAGCGCGAGCATAACGACGATTGTGAGAACTCCGTACGCGAAGTACGCGAATGCGCCGGTCAAGTCGGAGCGGAACCGGCGCGGCGCGGCGGAAGCCGCGTGGGGAATGAACGATGTCGGTATCGTGGGAGGAAGGGCCATTTGTCAATAAGTATAACCTGACTGCGTCCAGTAGATGTCGAGGATAAGTGAATATCTTTAGATCTCCTCCAGCTTACGAAGCGCGAGGCCGACCGCGACGGCGAACTCGGGGCCAATTCCTTCAAGGACGGGACGCATGAAAGCCGGCGCCTCCGTCTTCGCGAAGGGGTCCGCGACCCGCACGTCTATTGAGAACGTCTTTTTCGCATAAACACCGAGTTCTTTCGTGACTCCCCCGCCGCCGGTAAAGATGACGGAGGTGACGGATTTCTTGTGCGCCGTCTCGTACTGCATGAGGACGCGTCGCGCTTCCGCGAAAATGCGCGAAAAGACGAGCTCCGGGCTTCCGAGCGCTGCGCCGTCGCCGAGACCCTCGCTCTTCTTGAGCGCTTCGGCTTCGGCGATGGAAACGTTGCTCGCGATAGAAATGGCGCGAGTGATATCCTGACTCCCGACCGCTATCGCGTGCGAAAGCGCCACGACGCCGTGCTCAACGACATAGGTCTTGGTAGAGGCGGCGCCGACGTCCAGCACCATGACCGGCTTCACTGGCTCCTCCACAACCGCGCGAATGGTGCTGAATATCTCTATCTCATAGAAACTCGCGGAGAGACCCGCGCCGGCGACGATGCTCTGCAGACGCGCCAGTTCGTCGTTATGGACGGCCACGAGAAGCACTTCTACCTTTTTGCCGAGCGCAGATTCTTTCTCAATCGGCTCCGAAGGATTTATTTCCGGCACGATGAACCAGTCCAGCTGTACCTCGGAGACGGGCACGGGGATGTACTTGCGCGCCTCCAGTTCAATGACGGTCTTTTGCTCCTTCGGGTCGGCGCGGTACGGCAGTTCCACGAGGGTCAGAAGGGAGCGCGCGAACGGGATGGACACGCCGCAGCTCTTACTCGTCACCTTCGCCTCGCGCAATAAGTCCTTGAGCGTTTCGGTAATCTGCTCAACAGAAAGATTCGTCGCTTGGCCGACTTCGGAGCCGCCGTAGGGGCCGAGCGCGAGCTCGCCGTAGGTCTCAAGCACCGCCTGGCCGCGCTCCTTGCGCAATTGCACGACCTTCAGCGAAGAGGAGCCGATGTCCACGCCTATAACGCTCTTTTCCTTCTTTGCGAAGAGACCGGAGAGAAACGACATGCGACAATGATACCATGATGCGTTTCTTGGACTTCCTTTTCCCGCCGCGTGTGGACGAGCGTGTCCTGCGCGATATCTCCGCCGATGCCTTTCTCGCGCTCGTGGCGCCGGTGCTCGTACCGGAAACGCGGCCGGGCACCGTCGCGCTCCTGCCCTTCCATGCGTCAAGCGTGCGCGCCGCCATCCACGAGGCGAAGTATCATGGGAGCGAGCGCGCTTTTGCATTCCTCGGCTCCGCCCTCGCCGACTATCTGCGCGACTGCGACGATGTAGGACGTAGTACGTCCTACATCGTGCTGGTGCCGGTGCCGCTCGGGCGGCAGCGGCGCAAGGAGCGCGGTTTCAATCAGGCAGAAGAGGTGGCGAAACGGGCCGCTAAAGAACTTGGCCTTGATGTAGATGCCGCACTCCTCACGCGCGTGCGCGAGACTACATCGCAGATCTCGCTCCCGCGCGAAGAACGAGAGAAGAATCTGCACGGCGCCTTTAGCGCCGCGCACCAAGCCGACCCCACTTACACTTACATCCTCGTAGACGACGTGCTCACCACCGGCGCGACCCTCCAGGCCGCCATTGATGCGCTTCGCGACGCCGGCGCCGAGCATCTCATCCCGCTCGCCCTCGCGCACTAAAGTATGCGGGTTATTCCGGTGTTTTTGATGGTATAGTAGACATATGAGCCCGGTTCTATCAAAACGCACGGGATGGATTCTGTTAATTTCTCTGGTCTTCTTTGACGCTTTTCTTGATTTGATAACGGGAGCCAGGGGCAGTTCGTTTTGGAATCCCATCGCGCATGTTATAGGGGTGAAAACTCCATTCTTGGCTCCTCTTGTTGTAATTATTATGTACTTTGCGGTGAAGACGCTTGGCTGGATCGTCCGAAAAACCGACAACATACCGAGAGCGGAAGAACTCCTTTTAACGACCCTTGTCGTCGTGTACGGTTTTTTGGACCTCTGGCTCGTGGCTGTCAATTTTTTTAATTTCACTCTCATAAAAGACCACCGCATGCTGATACTGCCTTTGATGATTATCGGCTGGCTGTATAGTTCCTGGGCGCAAAAGAAGCTCGCCCCCGCGCACTAAATTTGATACTGTGCAAGATAAGGCTAGAACAAAAGAAACTTTTGTTCGCCCGAGCATCGCAAAGCGATGCTCTACGGATGGGTGGCTGAGCGGCTGAAAGCGGCGGATTGCTAATCCGCTATACGGGATA
>CAYHGO010000039.1:0-5187 GCA_964356215.1 uncultured Candidatus Saccharibacteria bacterium
GAACCATTGTTTAAGGCTTATGAGTCCTTCGTTCTACCATTGAACTATACCGGCAGATGTACGAACAGTACCAAACGCACCTCGTCTAGACAATCATTCTAGAACAATCTTTTTCATGTATTTCTGCACTTCTGTTAGCACCGCTTCAGATACGGTGCCAATTTTCTCTGCATGACGCTGAACCCAGTCAACGTTCCGTACATGGTCGGCAAGTATAACTCCGCTATTATTTTTGGTTTTAAACGGTACTTCAAATGGATATCCTTTTATATGCGAGGTAACCGGACAAACGATGGCAAGCTTCGCTACGGCGTTATACTCGCGCGTTGACAGAACGAGTGCGGGCCGTCGTCCACCCTGTTCATGTCCGCGAATCGGATTGAAATCGAGCCAGAGAATATCGCCACGGTCAGGTACAAATCGCCGTTTCGTTACCATACTTCATTCCCGACGGCATCACCCCAGTCCACTTCAGCATGCCGATTTTTATCCGTGATACGGGAAAGCATTTCCGCGAGCGTATGCGTATGGAGCTTTACCGGAACAATGGACAGCGTCCCATTATGCGCAGTTTCTCGAATCTCTACAGAGTGGCCCGCCTCCAGATTAAGCTTATTTATAGTCGCCTTAGGGAGACGCACCGCATAACTATTTCCCCACTTTTGTATCGTCGTTGTATTCATACCTAAAGTATATACATGTGTATACACATCGTCAAGTTACTCAATCCTTCCTTATAAATCCGCCGGCCTGGATCTCCCAGAGCTTTTTGTAGAGATTGCTTTCTTGCGCGAGGAGTTCTTCATGCGAGCCCGTGAGCGCTACCGCGCCCTTTTCCATTACGATGAGGCGGTCCATATGCATCACGGTGGAGAGCCGGTGCGCGATGGCGATGACGGTCTTCCCCTCCATGAGCGCAAGGAGCGCATCCTGGATGAGCCGCTCGGATTCGGAATCCAAGCTTGACGTCGCCTCGTCCAAGACGAGTATCGGCGCGTTCTTCAGGATAGCGCGGGCGATGGCGACTCTCTGGCGCTCGCCGCCCGATAACTTCACGCCGCGCTCGCCAACCATCGTCTTGAATCCTTCTTGATAATGGCTGATGAATTCGTAACAGTGCGCCTGCTTTGCGGCTTCAATGACTTCTTCGTCGGTCGCATTCTGCCGGCCATAGCTGATATTGTCCATGAGCGAACGATGAAAGAGGAGTGGCTCCTGCGGGACAAACGCAATCGCCTTGCGCAAGCTTTCCTGTGTCACGCGCGAGATATTCTGGCCATCAATGCAAATGGCGCCGCTGTCCACATCATAAAGCCGCAGGAGAAGTTTCGTGATGGTGGACTTCCCCGCCCCCGAGGAGCCGACAAGCGCGACCTTCTCGCGCGGTCGTATCTCAAGCGAAAAATCTTTCAACAAAGAATGTTCGTCGCGATACTCAAAGTTCACATGGTTGAATGTAATCGCGCCCTCGATAACCGCGAGCATTTCTGCGTTCGGAGCATCCCGTATCTCGTGCGGCAGTTCCATAATATCCAGCATTTCGGTCGCGTCCGCGAAGGCGTCATAGAGCTGACGCAAGTTTTGCCCAATGTTCCAGATACGATTGAAAAGACCCAGAACATAAATCTGAATGAGCACAAAGTCGCCGATTGTCACCAATCCATTTTGCCAGAGCAGTATGGCGCCCGCGAGAAGTGCGAACTCTATTCCTATGGCGAGAATCCCCTGTATGCCATAAATCCACAAATCGGCGTCCCACACGCGTTTCAGCGCAACGTACCATCTGCCGACTGTGTCTGCGAAACGCGAACTCTCAATGTGCTCGGCGGCAAAGGTAATTATAGTTGAATGATTGAGCACTGCATCGGAAAGAAAGCCGGTTACTCTGCTGTCTTCCTCCGTGCGCGCTATGCGCAACGGCTGCCGTTTTAACATCATTCTAAACTGCAAATAGACGAAGAACACAGTCCATACCAAGAGCACTATGCCGAGAAGCGGACTGCGCAAAGAGAGTACGCCGATAATCCCAACGGCGAATATGAATGCGGGAAAGAAATTGAAGAAGATAGTGTCAAATACTTGTTCAAAGGCGCGCGCATAGCGCGTTACGCGGCGCGTGAGCGTGCCGGTAAAATTTGAAATGAAAAATTCGTGCGAATGCCCGAGCAGATAGTCAAAAGCGTTTTGATAGAGGTCAATCATCGTTCTCGCTTCAAGGCGATTAACCACAAATAGACGCAGTCGTTGGCCGAACCAACCGGCGAGATTTATCGCGGTGAAAAAAATCAGTGCGACAAAAACCGCCTGCACGATTTCTTTGGCCGGTGCGCCAGTTGAAAGCAGGTCAATAAACTGGCGAAGATAGAGCGGGGCGATAACTCCCGCCGCTTCAATAATTATCGCCGCAACGACGGCGCAGATAAAAGACCACCGATACCGTAGAGCCGCGGCGCCGTAGGCGCGCAACACGGACCGCACCCGCGCCGGTTTTTTCTTTTCTGCCTGCATGAACCTATCGTATCACTCCCGCCTACGCCGCGGAAAATTCGGCGATGAATGTAGAGCCCTTCCCCGCCCCTTCGCCCAGGGCAGCGATAGCGCCGCCGTGCGCCTCGGTGATGCTCTTCGTGATGTAGAAGCCGTAATTCATAGCTTTATCTTTTGTATTTCTGTTGAGAAAAAAACAATCATTTCTTGTTTGGTCGGCACCGGTCCGTTTTTCATTTCAAGAGGCACCTCATCGAGGTCGTCGACAAACACTAACTGCTCCAGAAAAAGACGGTCATTGAAAATTTCTCCATATTTCTCACGTGCAAGCGTCATTATCTCTTCAATCGATGAAATGTTCTCGCGAATGCCGGTATACAGATCAACGTAGTCCTTAAACGAGCCGCGACGACCTATGGTGTACGCCTTGGTGACAAGAATCTCTTTCGGAGACAGCAGATTAACTGGTCCGGCGGGTACAAGCGGCAGCAGTCGCGGGAAGGGATATTCGAGAAATGTGCATTTGACCCCCGCTATCTTCAAAGTTAGTTCTGCCGAATTGTTCACAAACACTTCTGAAGCGGCAGTGTGGCACGCTTCTTCGACGACATTGATAAACGTCTTTTTAATACGTACATCGGAGAAGAAATCGAAATCAACGCTCACGCGGTGGCCGATCTGGAGCGCGAGCGCAGTACCGCCTGCAAGATAGAAGTCGTCTTTGAATGGCGCAAACTTAGGAAAAAGCTCCTGTGATTCTGGCGTCAGAGTCTCGAAGTGGAGAGAGGTCATGCGACTAACATTTCAACCAGGCGTGCCGATTCGGCACGGACACCATTTGCGCGCAGATGGCTCTTGGCAAAAGCCGCCTCACGCACTACTTCCGCTCCATAGACAGATACGAGCCAGTGCCAGTCCGCAAGCGTACCGAGATTAAGCACCCGCTCGATAATTACACGCTGGTGCTCTCCTATATCGAGCTTTTTAGGGTCAGTATCCCAAAAAAGCCGTCCGATGGTAGCGGGTAGGGTCTGCTGCATAGCATGTATTATACCACACGCCCGGACCCGATGCGGTCTGCATCGGCCGCACCCTCCATTACGAGACAGGAGAGCGTCTGTCTATCGTATAAAGTGCATGAGAATTTCTCTTAAGGGCGACCCAGTATTGGGTCGTCCTCCATTTTTAGTAAATCTATTTACTATCTATAAAACAAGACGTGTCAAAAAAAGCCTTTTTTGTATCCTCCAAAGCCCAGTTAGCAATTTCTTTAACAAGCGGGAATGTCTCGAGATCCTTCATATTTTCTCTGCTCATCCAAATGAAAGAGAGTGATTCCGCACTAGTTGTAAGTTCGCCCCTATCAACTTTGCAGAGAAAAACTATAAGCAATGGCTGAAAAACTTTTTCTTTTACAGAGAGTATATATTCAGGCGAGCTAAATATGCCAAGCAGTTTCTCTGCATGCACACTTAAACCAGTTTCTTCAAACATTTCTCTTTTCAAACAATCAGTCAGTGATTCACCAAGTTCTAATTTACCGCCCGGCAATGCCCATGACGAGTAATCCTCACGAGTGTGTAGTAAAATTGCCCTCTCATCGTTAAGCACGACTCCATGGACAGAGGGAAGCCATCGCTGGTTTGCCACGGGCTGTTCTCGCTCTTTATAATGTATTTCGATCATATGCCTGTGTAAGTATAGCTCATTGAAAAAATCGAAGAAATCTAAGCCGTAGTCTCAAGGTAGTTATATAGAACAGGTGCGGTAAACTGGTATTAATACTGGGGCGTTTCTTTTTTACAATGTAATGCGGGTCCCTATCTTCTCGCCGCGCAACACCCTCGCAAGAGTATTCGGAAGAGAGCCATTGCAAATCGTTATCGTGCAATTTCGCAGCGGAAGAAGCGACTTCAGTTTCCCCGCCATAGCCCCGGTTACATCAAGTGCGGTGTTTTTGACCGTTTGCGATGAGGTCATAGCTTGCAGTTCTTTTCGTAAAATCACTTGGAGCGGTCGCTCATGAGCGCGCGGTGGGAACCGTTCATACACACCGTTTACATCCGTCGCAAAAAGAAGCTTCCTGCTATGAAAATGCCGGATAAGTTCTACAGCGAGTGCGTCGGCTGATGCAATGGCCGTGCGGCAGTGGTCGGCGATGACTACATCTCCTCCGAACATAGGTATCCCGCCGTGCGAGAGTATATCTTCAATCAGTGGATAGTTGGTAATGACAAGCTTTCCTTTCTCTTGTCGCACGAACGAGCTTGTCTGGAGCGGGACGATGGGAACTCCTTCCTCCAGAAAAATTTCGGCAAGCATCCCGCCAAGCTTATGCACAGCAGAAATAGTCTTCGCCACTCCGACGAGAGCATCGGCTGAAAGAGGTCTTCCAGATAGTCGGTACTGATGAGCCAATGGGTGCCCGAATGAACCGGCTCCATATAGAAGGACTAGCGGCGAATGCAAGTTGCTTGCGATCTCTCGCGCAAGCCGCTGTATGATGCGAGTCTTAATAACTGGCTTTCCGCTCCGTTTATCAGTAATAACGCTCCCTCCCAATTTCAAAATGATGGGTTTATTCTGCATTACACCATTCTAACTCTACGACTAGCTAACGGGAAACTCAACGACGAAGGTGGAACCATTCCCTGCGCCTTCGCTCTCGGCGCGGATGGCGCCGCCGTGCGCCTCGGTTAT
>CAYHGO010000040.1:0-1111 GCA_964356215.1 uncultured Candidatus Saccharibacteria bacterium
ACCTATTGACAAAGAATTGTCAATATGCTATTATGTAAATAACGAGGTAGCTACTGGCTATTTCGGTAACTACATTCAATGGCATCACTTACGGCCCTTATGGGGTTTTTACTTTTGTCCGGCGGCGCATTGGCGTTGCCTGCACGCGCACAGGCGCCGGAGGCGCCGGCACAGCCGACCTACATGGTAACGCTCACCGCGTATAATGCCGTTCCGGCGCAGACTGATGGCGACCCGTTCGTGACCGCTTCGGGCGCCTACGCCAATCCTGAAATTGTCGCGGCGCGTTCGCGCGATCTCGCTGGCGAACTGCCATTCGGCACCATCATAGAAATAGACAGTTCAAATGCGTCAAAGAAGACCTGCGGCTACGACATCGTCGCGCCTTTGATCGGCTATCGCGTCATCGCGGACGCGATGCATGCGCGTTACACTGACCGCGTAGACGTGTTGCTCGGCGCCAAAGCGACGTATGCTACGGCTGATAAGGGTATGAAGAATGCGGCTCAAGTTCTCGGTATCTGTGGCAGCGTGGCCGTGCGTATCGTCGGGCATGTGGACATTAATCGCATCCCGGCAACGCAGGCGGAGCTCGCGACCATCGTCGGCGGCTTCAATAACTCGCCCGTTACACTGAATAGTGTGACGGGCCTCGCGCTCAAATAAATAAGGTATTCTGGGCGTATGCGGCGCCTCACGCTTAAAGAATCAGGGCTCGCGAAGCGCGAATACGCGGCGCTTGCCCGCTTACGTACGCCCGTCAAGATACAGGATTTCTTGGATACGCTCCCGATGAATTGGGAGAAAAAGGGCGATACCCACATGTCTCCACGCCATGTCTTACGCGAGCGGAAGGCGCACTGCATAGAGGGCGCTCTTGTAGCCGCTGCCGCGCTCTGGATAGAGGGCGAGCGGCCGCTCATCATGAACCTTTCGCCGCGGCTCGGGAAGGGCGACGACGACCATGTCGTTACGCTCTACAAGCGCGGCGGACGATGGGGCGCCATAAGCAAAACGAATCACGCCGCACTTAGATTTCGCGACCCGGTGCACCGCACCTTGCGCGAACTCGTCCTCTCGTATTTCCACGAATGGTTTCTCAATTCTACGG
>CAYHGO010000040.1:1211-5176 GCA_964356215.1 uncultured Candidatus Saccharibacteria bacterium
AGCCGGCAAGCTCATTGAGTGGCCGGAGTCCAACCCGCGCACGTAATGGCGTATACTGTATAAAAATGCAAGGAAATTCTTTTTCTCACCGTGACTTGTTCAGAGGCGAGAAGCTGGTCTCGCTCATCACGGCGTTCATACTGCTTGGCGGCGCGTATGTCGCCGAACATTACGCCAACCTCTACGAATTGGAGTATTCGGCGCGGCCGACTTCGGTCTACGTCGGGGATATCCTTCTTGATAATCTTCCGATTGTTGACCTGAATTTCATCATTATTGAGGTCGCGTTCTTCAGTATCCTTCTTGGCGCCTGGTACGTGCTGTCAAAGCCGCGGCATGTCCTCTTTTCGCTCAAGGCGGTGGCGCTCTTTATCGCGATACGGGCCTTGTTCGTTTCTCTTACGCATGTGGGCATTTATCCCGGGAATTTGGATCCCGGTCTCGGGTTCTTCAACAGCATTTACGAATATCTTAATCTTCAAAAGGGATTCTTCTTCTCGGGTCATACGGGCCTGCCGCTTCTCATTGCTTTCATCTTCTGGGAAAATCGGCGTGTGCGCTACACCCTTATCGCGCTCTCAAGCATCTTCGCGGCCGCGGTACTACTCGCCCACATCCATTATTCCATTGACGTGCTCGCCGCACCTTTTATGACCTACGGCATATTTAAGATTGCGCAATATCTCTTCCCGCGCGACTGGCAACTTATAAAGCCGACATCTGAATCGCGAAGCGGGATATAAAAAATATTCAGAGCTTTTCTCCGCGTTATACAGGGATATGCACAGCTTGTCCACTATTTTTTCCGCAGATGTTGCTTGACTTTTGCAGTACATCGGCGAGAATGTATACAGTTCACTGCTCTGTTGGGAAAAACCTTACCACATACACAGGTCCATTATACGCGGGCGTTACGCTCGCCACCTCGGACCACTTATATAACCGAGGTTTCTCTCCCACCAAGAGAGTGAACGGGCAGGGAAGGCCCCACTTTTGTGGAGCTTTTCCTTGTGTTATTTTTTCGTACTATTTAGGGCGCTTTAAAATAAGATGTCTGGACTCACCTTCCGCGGCCGTAATATTTTTTCAGGAGCGCGACATGTCCGGCATACGTATCGCTGCAGTGGAATTGTCTCGCCGCATCGTGGAAATAGAAAAGGCACGAGGTATTCTTCGGATTGAGCGCGGCCAGTATCGCCGCGACTGACGGGTTGGCTATCGGCGCCGGCGGCAATCCGGAGTGCAGATAGGTATTGTAGAGCGATCTGCGATATCTGTCGGCGGGCTGCACCTTCGGCCACCAGTTCCCGACATCCGAATTGTTCGCCTTTGCGTACTGAAGCGTCGCGTCTATTTGGAGATTCATGTTGGTAAAAAGCCGATTCCAGATAATGCCGGAGATGATGCGCATATCGTCTGGCCCTCCCGCCTCGCGCTCTATGAGAGACGCGATGGTAAGCGCCTGGTCAAGCGGCACGACTTCGGCGGTCGTCGTCCCGTAGTGGGCGAGGACGTCTTTGCTGAAGCGGTCGTTGACCAGCGCCTGCGCTTCGGAAGGCGTTGCGTCCGCGGTAACCGTGTAAACGCCCGGCGAGAACGAGCCCTCGGGAAGCGGCAGGAAGGCATCTGCCGGAGCGGTCATAAATGTCTGTTTTTGCTTTTTGCTCCACGCAAGGGCTTTCGCGAACGCGCTCGCTGCCTGCTCCTTCCGCATGCCCGGCGCGATAGCGACGAGGCGGCCATCCGCCGCGGCGATACTTTGGTACCAGGGTGTCTCTGCGATGGAGAGCGCGGTCCATTCAAATGCAACTCTCAATATGTTTTGTATATTCCCGACGGCCGCCTGGAGCGGCGAATGCTGGCTCTCTAAAAGCGCGTTTACGCGGGGGTCTTCAACAATGACCTTATTACGGGGGTCTACCGTAACCGGGAACTGCTCCAGCGTCGCAGGGAACGTATCTTGCTCGCTCTCTAGAGCCAGCGCCAGCAGGGAAGGAAGGGAAAACGCGACGCCTCCCGTCGTCAGTACGACTATGACCGCTATACCAAGTATCCGGAAATTGCGCTTCATGGCGCCATTGTACCAAAATCAAAATACATTATGCACCTTCACTTCACCTTTGTTTGAACGGTAAACTCGTTCCCCGCCAGGTCTCTGACGGTGAACTGGAAAGCCCGATTTTGATGAACTCCTATCAGGCCGACCTCTTGGTAGTATATTTTATCCAATGAAGAAGACGAGGAGATATCTGACTCGCGCGTGCCGTCATGGGTAATGGTTCCTAATGTTATTCCTTGCTGAACAACGGTATTCGGGAGGTCTAGGAGCTCGTTTGCCCAAAGGCGCAGGTAATATCCTTCTGACGCATTCACATCGTCCGGGGGCTTTCTTTCCGGGTAACGGGTTATTTCAAAAGAATCCAGTTGCGGGGGAGCGGTGTCCGCCGGAAGTTGCACCGCAGGCGGTTCTCCCGCCGGAAGATTATTCACGGGTTGAGTTGAGGTGGCCGCGGAAGGCGCCGGTTGTTCTGCCTGCGACTGTGCCGCAGGAGTTGTCGTGGCCGGTTGAGCCGCCGGAGTATCATCCGTAAAGGATATAAGCAATCCGACAAAAGCATTTGCAGGCACTCCCGGAGCCGCCTGAACTACCGTAATGAGGCTCGCCGCCTGGCTAGTCGTTACGCTGGAGAAAGAAGTTATAAGCGGAACGAAGACGCTTGCTGGAGTACCGGGAGATGATTGCACAACCTTGATGAGACTATTTGCTTGCTCCGAAGTCAGCGCCGCCGCAGAAGAGACAGCGGGAAACATGGAAGCAATGACGAACCCAACCGCGAGATTTCTCATATTTGTTTGGTTGTGTGTCAAATGGTACGCCTATGCCGGCGGGTTGCAAGACAGTAAAGGGGGACAGGCATCATTATGTGTTTATAAAGCCGATATAGAACACGTTGAAGAAGCATGATAGGATGAGGACGGAACAACCTATCGTTGTTTAACTTCGGGGAGGTGAGAGATGAAAACGAGTTCTGGGTTCAGGACGATACTTATGCTCATCACGCTCGCGTCGGTAGGCGTCGTGACGACCTACAGCACCGAGCCGCAGTTTCTGCGGAAGGAAGTGGTCAAGAAAGATTCGCGCGGCCGCCCCGAGGTCATGAAGGCCAGCGCTATAGGCGGTGTCTGCATGGTCGAAATCACCTACGTATACAAGTGGCCGCAGATACATATCGTCGTTGTTTCTTCGCGCGGGGGGATACGGAATCTCGGAACTCTCGTGCTCCAAAACGAGAGCGAGGAGACCCTCAGTGGTGCGGCGCTCGCGGAGGATTTCGATCTGGCGTTCGAATACTGCCTCCCGCTCATCGTCCCCGGCTATACCAGGGCTTGAACGGCGCGGACCGGCACCGACTGAACGTCGGTGCCGTTTCATTGGACCCGTGAAAAAGGCAATCGGTTTTTTATAGGGGAATCTCCGGCGTTTCAGAAAAGTTAAAAATATCTTGAGTGTTATCTTTTCTGTCATCTTCTACAACAACTGCCTCCGATAGGGAAGGGTTACCCGCATGTGCTCCGCTGGCTGGGGGTGCTCCCGTTTTTGCTGGGGGGTTCAGCAGATTGCTGTTTCCCAGTTACGACCCAATCGATTTGAGGTGCGTGGGGAGCCAATCCATGAACTTTTTGCGGTGTAGATCAAGCGACCACAAGTTATCAATTTTGAAATGAGTGGGGAAGAGCTCCTTGTAGCGCTCGAGGAGGGATGAGGACGCACGAGGAAATCCTGAAGGTATACCCTTATTGTAGATTTTAAGGAAATCAGTAAGCGTATGCTTCTTCTCACTACGCTCTTTATCGGGGTCAGGACCTTTCATCTGTAAATTGTATCACACAAAATCCTTTTTGACACTTCTTCGTAATGGTTCAATAGCTTCGCAACACCTAGGGCTTAAAGTTGTTGCATGGCA